>DAOWJX010000262.1 GCA_030640155.1 Candidatus Aegiribacteria sp.
GAGGCAACGCTACGTTGTCGAAAACCGTTCTCTCTGAAAGAAGTCGGAAATCCTGAAATACAATACCCAGCTTGCGTCTGAGAGAAGAAAGATCCCCTTTTCGAATTCTGTCAGATCTGTACCCGCTGACTTCAACCACACCGGAAGTAGGGAGATCACCCATCCAGATCAGCCGAAACAGTGTGGTTTTCCCAGCACCGCTTGGTCCGGAAAGAACCAGAAATTCACCGGATTCTACCGTCAGCTCAATATTTTCAAGGGCTGGCCAGTCATTATAGAATCTGCTTACATTCTGAAAGGAAATCAGCATTAGTGCTCCGGTCCGACTGTTTTAAAGTAGCGGGATCTTTCCTTCCTGGAAACCTGTTTACCTGATGGGATATCCAGAATTTCAATTGAAAGAACGGAACCATCCGGTTTTACGACTTCAAGTATGTCTCCCCTGCTTATCTCCTGTGATGATTTCACCTTACTGCTGCCAATTAATACACAACCGGCCTTGCAGGCTTTACCGGCGATTGTTCGCGTTTTGAAGATCCCTGTTAGCTTGAGATAAACATCAGTTCGCACTGTCATCATCCGTATTCAGATAGTAGATAACCGGAATTTCTTTTCTAAGAGAATCAATAATAGTAGTGTATGTATCTTGATAGATCACCTGCTGAACAATTCCTGACAGTTCAGCATCGGTATATGTGCTCCAGTCGATCTCTCCGCTATCATCATAGATCTTCAGCAACACCACAGCTCCCGCTTCAGACAGGAATATAGGTTCAGATACCGATCCCTCCTCAAGCAGAAGAGCAGCTTCCGCCAGTGCTGGAAGCCAGAGTTTCAGAGGTACAGTCCCAAGGTCTCCGCCAACCTCGGAGCTGGTTCTGTCAAGGCTGTACAACCTTGCCGCCTGCTCGAAGGTTACCCCTGTGTTCGACAGAATGCTGTCATAAAGAGCATTTGCTACAACCATAGTAGTATCAATGTCAATTTGATCAACGGCAACTATTCTCAGAATATGGCTTGCTTCAATCGTGCCGTCCTCATTAATGCTGTCAATGCGGATAATATGAACACCGAAAGGAGTAATAACGGGAAGACTGATCTCACCGGACTCAAGTGAAAATGCAGCGTCTTCGAACGCCGGAGTCATCTCTCCTGGACCGAAAACACCCAGCGCTCCCCCATTAACTGCAGAACCGTCATCTGACCACTGTGCTGCAAGTTCTTCAAAGGACTCGCCATTGATTATCTGATCTCTCAGTTGCATGATCTCGTCAATTGCCTGATCAAGATCAGTTCCTGAAGGAAGCACGGGCAGATATATCCAGCCGACATGTTTCGGCATTACTACGTTCTCTACCAGTTCAACATTAGAGATCAGAAATGTTTCAGGATTGATAGGCATATCCCGAAGCGCCACCTGAACCCTGGAGCCTAACAATGTCTGGGCAGCCATGCGGTTACCAAGTATTACCGAAAGATAATCCCGATATTCCCTGGCAGTATCTGATTCAGTCGGAAATCGATCAGGCAGATTTGCCATTTCTTCATCTACAAGAATCTGAATCTCAGCATCTGTAGGATAATAACCGGCATCAATCGCAGCACGAACCAGCAGCTGCTCTTCGACCAGCTGTTCAAGAGCATCAAGATATTCGGGGGTTTGGGAATCTACAAGAAAATTATCCATTAGCGGAGAACCTGACTCGGACAGCAACTCCTCAATCTCGGAATGCAGTATTGGTTCGTCACCTACAACGGCAACCACTTTCTCCACCGGAATCATTCCGGCAATAAGGGACACAAGTACCAGTGCTGTCATTCTGCCTCTCTTCCAACTGAATCTCCCGGATCAGTCACTTCCCTGGATTCGCGGGGAATCAGTGTCGAATCAATATATACTTCTCTGTTCTCCATAGCTTCAATCAGGAGACTGTCGCGAGCCGCCCTGAGCCTTTGACCGTATAGATAATCAGCAAGGCTCCAGATGACTCTCGATGTATCCGTAAGTGGTCTCGCATCATCAACAAGAAAGATATGCCATCCATACTGAGACTCAAGAATACCGCTAAGCCCATTGTTTATCATCTGATCATCAGGAAGACCGTAAGCTGAAAGCTCTCCGGCTGTCAGAAATCCCAGGTCTCCACCAATGCCGGCTTTCTGCCCGATCGAAAGCCTCTCCGCGGTTATCTGGAAATTCTCCCCACGGGAAAGTCTGGTGTAGATTGAGTCAGCAAGGTGCCTGTCAGCAACCAGTATCTGGAAGTATTGTCTTTCGACCATGAACAGCAGACTGTCAGTTCTCATGTATTCGAACACTTCGATACTATCTGGGAATGGAATCCGCGAATAGACGGAAGAGAGCAGTTCATCTCTCAGATAAAGCTGCCTTGCTCTGTTCTGAATCAGCCTGCTCAGTCTGACATTCTCAAGTCCTTTCTCCACGGCAAGTTCTGCCAGCAGTTCATCTTCTACCCATTCCCCTACTGAAGAATTATCAATCCCGACCAGGTTGATATCTTCCAGCAGAAGAACAGAGCTGTCCACTCTTGCAACAACCTCTCTACCTTCCAGAGCGGATATCATTGATGGCTCAATGATAGAAAATGAAGAGGTTCTTCTTCCGGTTACAAGCACCAGCGCGACAGTAGCTCCAACCACAATCGGGATCAGTGCCCAGACAAACCATATAAGATGTTTTCTGCTATTCGAGATGCTGAAGCAGCCTTTCCGGATAAGTTACCACTGTATACTGAGTTTCCAGACTCTCAACCTGTTCCAGAACAGCTTCCTCCTGCATATTCTGCGTAAGCTCCATCGCGACGACCTGCGTAATTTCACTGACGGTGGGCTCCGGTGAGAGAGGCTGTATTTCCACAGTTTTAATAATGTGATAGCCAACTCCGGTTTCCACGATATCACTGATACCACCTTCGGGAAGTCTGAATGCAGCTTCGTCAAAGGATAAATATCCGGACTGGGCTCTGGTTATCCAGCCGAGATCTCCCCCATCAACCCCGCTTGGTCCAATTGAATACTCCTGCGCTAGTGTCGCAAAATCAGAACCTGCTCTGAGCCTGGCAAGGAGGGAATTCGCGAGATCGATATCCTGTACGATGATATGCCTGGCATGTATGCTTTTCATGTAAGTGTCAAGCCATTCATCAACATAGTTTTCTATTTCAAGTTGTGATGGCTGCAGATCGGATACAATATCGCTCATATAGACTTCAAGAAGTATCTGCCTTCTGGCCTGTTCGATGGCGTAGGCAACTTCCGGAATGGATTCTAAATTGTTGTTTTCAGCCGCCAGCACCATTATTTCTTCCCTTACCCAGGACTGCAGAACTTCATCAGCTGTAGCCAAAGATGTTATTCCCAGGAACTGCGCATTCTGCTCGCCGCCGATCATCTGCACGATATCATCCCATGTAAGAGATGTGCTGTTCACGGTTGCAAGAACATCAGCCAAAGATGCTCCTGTGAGCAAAAGAAGTATCGTGATTATCAGGATAAATCGCATATTCTACTCCATTCATTGTCTTTCAATAATTAACAAGGTTCTTCAGAAATTCATTCATCTCGGATAAACGAAAATTATACTATCCGTACTTTCAACATTGCACTGCCATTCTCTATTCCTCAACAGAACCTCAGTTCCAGAAATATCAGTCCAATATGCTGTCCGGTCTGCTTATCGAACCGCATACTGAACAAGCGAATATAAGGGATATGATTCATTATTCAACACTGCCTGAAATATTCTCCCCCAGAGACAGTCTTAGGAAGTGAGCAGTCCTTTTTATCTGTTCCTCGTGGGAAAACCCCTTCAGATCGATGGATACAATGATACGTCCTGTCTTCTCCACTTTCGTTGATAATCGGAAACCAGCAAAGCAAGAAACCTTGCGGTCCCGAACTGATGTTCGGAAA
>DAOWJX010000092.1 GCA_030640155.1 Candidatus Aegiribacteria sp.
ATGAGTCTTGTGGGACCAAGACCCGAGATGACTTTTATCGTGAAAGAGTACAACGCGTGGCAGCGTCACAGGCTGGATGTTAAACCGGGCCTGACCGGAATGTGGCAGATAATGGGAAGAAAAGAGCTTCCACTGCACGACAACCTGGAATATGATTATTACTACATCAGGAATCAGTCATTGATGCTTGATTTTACTATTCTAATGAAAACGCTGGTCACGATTTTCAAGGGAAGGGGAGCATACTGATTCTATTTCTTATTTCGTCAATAATTTCCTTTGCGCCCGGACCCGGAGTATCCGGGTGCGCATGTAATCCTTACGCATATGCTGATGATGCTGCATCCTGTCTGGTTGCGCCCTCAGGACTCGTCCGGATTATCGGGACTGAATATGCTGTGTATGCAGCTGCCAGTGATGCGGATAACAATGGTATCTATGCTGTTGCAGCCACAGAATTAGGTTCGATTCACTGTGGAGCCGGACTGGGGTGGACTCGATCCGAATCGGATCCTGATACCCTTGACGTATCTGTGAATATTGCTGAAACACTTCGTGGAGATCCTGTGGGATTCATGGAAGGTGTCTTTGGACCCAGTATATCCGTTGGAGCGTCACTTGGATTTGCTTTGACTGATGAAATCGAATCTATGAATATGCTTTCAGCCTCACTGGGACTTCAATTCTCGGTTTTTCCGACAGTCGCCATCGGTGTAAATGTTTCAAACCTGAGAATATTTGGAGATAAACTTCGCGATCGAGAGGTCGGTTACGGTATTTCAACTGTATTTCACAGAGGATTCCGAGGGCATTTCTCAGTTACAGAAAGCAAACCTTCATTCGGATTTGATCTTTTCATCAATGACTGGCTTTCTGCAAGAACCGGTTCAGATGGATCATCGTGGAATGCCGGTCTTTCTGCTTATTACCATTCCTTCAGAGTTGACTGGGCGGTCATGCTTGATAATTATGATAATCGACAGGTTCTTGGTATATCGTTTTCCCCCGGAGGATTCTGATGAGCGTTCTCGCTTCTGTCCTGCTGGCCCTGCTGGCGGTGGTTCCCGATTCCACGGATGCCGGTTTGATGCCTGAAGGCTGGACTATGGGCTGGAAATGCCTTGTCTCGGCAACGGGGGATGGAATGTGGGCTGGAAACCATCCTGTGATTGATAGTACCGATGTGGATGCGGCACTCAGCATAATTGCTGAATCACCGGAAGTAGATTTTCTTGTCACAGGCGCACTCATGAGTGACTCTGCAGATACATTTGTTTTTCGCAGAGCCAGAGCAGTGGTGAAATGGCCAGGAACTCCCTGGGTTGGAGCTGGTCTGTATCTACACGATAGACAGCCATTTATTCCGGGTCTCAGAGAACCACTGGTTGAATGGGGCTGGGTGGATATCGATTCTTTGCAGGGATACGGTTTCGCAAGCGGTGGAATTCTGGGATTCAATGGTGAATACATGATTCAGCAGACAGGTGCTGACACGCTGACTCAATTGAATATCAGGTCACCATGGATGGGCTTTGCCGGCTTTTCGTATTCAAGGGTACACTATCATTCCGCGGAATCTCCGCTGGATGATAACATTGTATTGAATGCTCTATTAATCAGAAGTGATTTCAGATATTTCAAACCATGGGTGATTATCGCGGGAGCGGAAGGTGAGAAGGGCAAATGGGCAGTGACCGGGGAAATTCGTGATTTAAGGAACTTCACAACAGGTTTGGGAGAAATCGAAGTTGTTCCTGCTATTGCTTTTGCCGGACAGGAGTTCTCAGCTCCCGGAGATGCCTTCGTACCGGGCCAGAGATTGCTAAAACTGGGAGCGTATCTTAAATCTGTAAGGTACATTGCCAGTGCGGGAATCATTGGTATGCTTGATCTTAGAAGCGATAGTCTCAGCGGGGTATCAGTAACCGCAGCAATGGTATCCGAATCGTCCGTCATCTGGAATATTGAATTTGACGCTTATGCTGATGGAGATTACAGAGCAGTGTTTGGAGCTGGTACAGCAGATTCCTTTGCTTCAGCGGGATTAAGAGTGGAGATTCTGGAAGACAGTACAAGATTAACCGGAATGGCATCCTGCACTCCAAGGGAGGATGTATCCGCGGAGTTGACCATTTCAGCCGATGTTGACGGCAGTCTTGATCCCGCGTGCGGGTTGGATATTTCGACAGTTCTCGGACCGGTGGCTGGTCTGATTGGAATACACTGGGAACAGGGAAGTGACGTGACTCTTTCAATAAACCTGAGAGGGCTTCTACATTGATAAACAAGCGAATGGCATTTCTGATTACGATCCAGGTGGCCCTTATTTCAGGATGTTCTTTCTTCGTTCCGATGGAAAAACCACAGGTCCAGGGTGAGCAGCTCTTATTCTGGATGCCCGGTGCTATCTCTGTACAGGTTCTTTCGGACTGGAACGAATGGGGAGGAATTGAAAGCGCCGGAGGTATAATCGATCCGGTAATAGGCAGGATGAAAAAACAGGATAACGGATTCTGGACTGTGGATATCAGCGAATTAACCGCTGGTTCATACAGGTATGCATTTCTGGTTAACGGGTACAGATGGATCAGGGACCTCGAGAATCCCGAAACTGCAGTCTTCAGAGATCAGGTGGTTTCAGTCATTCTGATTTCTGATTGAGCAGTCTTGAAAGGAAGTAGCTTTTGGCATCGGTGAGATTTGAGGGAATCAGCAAAGTCTATCAGAAAGACATCCTTGCACTCGCAACATTTAATCTGGAAGTTGAAGATGGCGAATTACTTGTCCTTGTAGGACCCAGCGGCTGCGGCAAATCAACAACTCTCAGATTACTTGCAGGACTGGAAGAGCCAACAACAGGAGAGCTTTTCATAAATGATCAGCATGTCACAGATAAGAAGCCGCAGGATAGAGATATAGCGATGGTTTTCCAGAATTACGCTTTATACCCTCATATGACGGTATTTGATAATATGGCTTTTTCTCTGAGAATGAAGAAGACGCCGAAAGAGCTTATCAATACAAATGTTCAGGAAACAGCAGAAATACTTGGTATTTCAGATTATCTGAATCGGAAACCCAGAGAGCTTTCAGGTGGACAGCGCCAGAGAGTTGCGGTTGGCAGAGCAATTGTCAGGCATCCATCCGTGTTTCTTTTTGATGAACCTCTTTCCAACCTTGACGCTAAACTCAGAGTGCAGATGCGAAACGAATTAAGCCGACTCCACACCAGGCTCAAAGCAACGATGATTTACGTAACACATGATCAGGCAGAAGCAATGACTCTCGGGGACAGGATAGTTGTCCTGAAGGATGGCTATATTCAGCAGATCGCTTCACCTCTTGATTTGTACGATTTCCCGGAGAACAGTTTTGTCGCAGGATTCATCGGCAGCCCCGCAATGAATTTCCTTCCTGTGAGTCTTGAGAATTCAGTGCTTCGTTCAGGTGATATTCTGATACAGGCCTCCATTTATTCTGATGTGCCAGATGGAGAATATACGTTTGGAATCAGACCTGAGGACATTTATCCTGCTGCTGACGCTCCACTTGAGGCTCGTGTGGAGGTTCTTGAAACCCTTGGAAATGAGAATATTATTTACATGAAATTCGCCGGAAGGCAGTTCACAGTAAGATGCGGTCCTACAGTTCAGATTGTTCCCGGAGAGACCCTCAGATTTTCGATCGATCTCAGTAGAGGTCATCTATTTGATCCTGACGGTATCCGAGTAAGGGTTAAAGCATGATCTATATTATTTTCGGGGACAAGCGCCAGAGGCAAAGCTTATGAGGGACACGCAGCAGAGCCTGCATGTCCCTGAATGCTGTTGTATAACTGAATGTCAGTGTGTCAATTCCGGCTATACTCAGAGAGCTGGTGAAATATGCACGTTACTATAATCGGTATTGTATTTCTTGGAGCTCTCACTTTAAGCGCGATCCTTACTCCCGCTGTAAGACGGATCGCTTTAAGAACCAATATTGTTGACAGACCTGGATTCAGGAAAAAGCATCTGCTCACCACTCCCTTGCTCGGAGGGCTTTCGATTTATCTCGCATTTGGCGTTGCTCTTATAGCAGGCATGATCATCTCGAAAGATCCAACCGGCAATATGACTTCTCTCAGCTTTAAATCGCTGTGCTCGCTTGTAATCCTTGGTGGTGGATTGATGGCTCTTGTTGGTCTTGTGGATGACATACTCGGACTATCTCCTGTTCTAAAGCTGGTATTTCACACAGTTGCGGCGCTTGCAGTGGGGTTCATCTTTGTTGTTAAGGGAGCTCTTCTCAATATATTCCTGACAGGCGGCAGTTTGGCCTGGCTTGCAGCTCCACTCACGGTATTATGGCTTGTAGGAATCACGAATTCTCTGAATCTTCTTGATCATGCTGATGGTCTTGCAGCCGGATCGAGTGCCGTTGCCGCGATATTCTTCATGATTATCAATCTGCTTTCAGGTAACTATCCTGTTGCTTTCATAAGTGCCGCGCTTGCCGGAGCTTCAGCCGGTTTCCTGATTTTCAACTATAACCCGGCGTCCATTTTCATGGGTGACTGTGGAAGTAACATGCTTGGTTTCGTGCTGGGAATCATCGCTGTTCTTGGTGTCTATACGCCTGAGGGTTCCATCCGTGAGATAGCTGTACTCGCTCCCCTGCTTGTGCTTTCTATTCCGCTGGTTGATACCGTGTTTGTACTGAATTACAGAAGGAAGATAGGTAAACCCCTCTTCAGTGCGGACAGGAATCATCTGGCTCATCGTCTGATGAGACTTGGACTCTCGCACAGTCAGGCAGTAATAGTATTGATTGTGATTGCTATCCTTATGGGAATTCTGGCCCTTCTTCTGCCTACGCTTAAGCCTTATCAGGCTGTATTGGTCTTAGCGCTCGCTCTCGGACTTATCGGGCTTTTAGCATTTTTCATCAACCGCGCGGAGAGAAGAAAAAAAGGATGAAAGTCATTCCCCGATCAGTGATTACAGTAATCGTTTGCCTGACTATTCTGGGGTCCATATTCTTAATTTACACGAACAGCAGAAGCAGTATTCTCATAAAGGAACAGGTGGCAATCGCCGGGGCGGCTCTTGCTTTATCTGTCGCTGCGATTGTTCTGATTTCCGGAAGAAAGATTGCTACGAACAGACTTACTCTTCCATTATGCCTGTCCTTCATTCTTCTGATAGGATGGGTGATTTTCCGGTTCTATACCGGATCCGGATCAGTAAATGCCCCGAAGATGATATACAGTCTTGTCGCCCTTGGCGGACTGGCTGCAGTAATCGCGATGACGTTTACGAAATCCAGCAGGGATATAGTTTTATGGATTCTAGTGAGTTCCGCTGCTCTCTTATCAGTATATGCTGTACTTCAATCTCTCGGCTTCATAATATTCCCCTGGGACAGCGGATTGACTCTGCAGGCAAGAAGTTCAGGAACCCTGGGTAACGCAAATCTTCTAGGAAGTTTTGCTGTAGCTATGCTTCCCGTTGGTGTCGGATTCCTGCTTGGCAGAGAAAGACTCGCAAAAATCCGAATTCCTCTTGTGCTTCTTTTTGCTTTACTATGCACCGGTGCATTGATTGCAAGCAAGACCCGCGGAAGTCTGATAGGTTTGTTTGCCGTTGCTGCTCTTGTACCGCTTGCACCGTTCATATGGAAAAATAAACGTAGATTGATTCTTGTCATTATGTTGCTGTTCGTCCTTATTGTTGGTTCTATCTCCTTCATGCAAAACAGGATGGAAGAACTTACGGATACGGAGGGTGGTGGAACCTTACAGGTTCGAAAGCTAATCTGGTCCGGTTCTCTATCCATCATTGCCATGAATCCTGTATTCGGCCAGGGACCGGGATCCTTTCAGATACTGTTTCCACAATTCAGGAATCCTGAGTATTTTAATCTTGGTGTAAGTCATAATACACTGCATGCACATTGCGAGTACCTCGAAATCCTTGTGGATATCGGTATTATAGGATTTCTATTATGCATGATGGTTGCTTATTTCTTTATCAGAGCATTACATCGGAAAAAGAAAACTCTCGCCCCGGTTTCGGATGATTTACCTTCTTGCAGTGAGGACTGGACGGTACTTGGACTTTACGGAGGTGTTATAGCCCTGTTGTCGGAAGCAACTGTTTCAGTGGCTCTTAGGTGGCCACCGTCCGCAATCCTGCTTGCTGTACTGTGTGGACTTATTCTCGCATCGATACCGGCAAGATGGAACTCAATGAAAGGAAAAGCAAAAACCGGCATTGTTATGGTTCTGTCAATTGCTGCTGTTATTCTGGGATGCGTTGCATTTCCGTATTACATTTCTTCAATGCAATCCGGAAGACAGCTGTTCATCGGCAAGGATATGTACCTGACGAAGATCCAACCGAAAATGACTGATATCGTGAATACTGCTTCCGCCTGGAACCTCTCCAGGAATGATGAAGACGCAATGAGGGCTCTGTATTACTATGATACTGCCGTTCACCTGGCGGACAGTTCAATCTCATGGTGTCTGCGATGTGTTGAGACGAATCCTGATGAGCTTGGCGGATGGTACGCTCTCGGAAGCGCGTATGTTACCAGAGCTTTGTTGTGCAAGCCGCTATCGACTCCGATGATAAACATTATGCAGATGAACGGAAGAATTCCTTACGATCTGGATGAAGTGGATCGATATGTGAATCTTGGTCTTGCCGCGTACGATTCTCTTAAGAAAAGGGCTCCGAATTATGCTGAAGTGCATCATAATACTGTGCTTATCCGGACAAATCTGGGCGAACCGAACGGCGCGCTGGCTTCAATGAGAACCGCATGGAGACTTCATGCTCACAACAGAGATAACTACCGCATGCAGACATTACTTCTGGCTCCGCTTATTGAAGGGACTGACGCATGCTATCTTCAATGGGTTGGAAGAATCGAAGATGAAGATCTTTTCAGAACAATG
>DAOWJX010000336.1 GCA_030640155.1 Candidatus Aegiribacteria sp.
GAAATGGGATACAGGGTAATGGCCGGTCCTGAAGCGGAATTTTTTCTCTTTCAGATGGACGCCTCCGGTAATCCCGTCACTGAAACGCACGACAGGGGAAGCTATTTTGACCTCTCACCTGTAGACAGAGGAGAGGAAGCCAGGCGGGATATTGCCCTGGTGCTTGAATCAATGGGATATGAAGTGGAAGCTGCTCATCACGAAGTTGCCCCCGGACAGCATGAAATCGATTTCAGGTATACCGATGCGGTGAAGACAGCCGACAATATAGTTACGTTCAGATTCGTAGTTAAGAAAGTAGCCCTTTCACACGGCCTTCATGCAACATTCATGCCTAAACCGCTCTCCGATGTTAACGGATCGGGTATGCACATGAATATCTCCCTGTTTACACTTTCAGGAGATAATGCCTTTGATGATCCGGATGGTGAGGACGGTCTGTCGTCTTCAGCAAGAGGTTTCATTGCAGGTCTTCTTCACCATTCAAGAGCATTTGTGGCTGTAACCAATCCGCTTGTTAATTCGTACAAAAGACTTGTACCTGGCTACGAAGCTCCGATAAACGTTGCATGGTCGGAAAAGAACCGTTCCCCGCTAATTCGCGTACCTGCAAAAAAGGGGAGCGAGACAAGGTGTGAGGTAAGGGTACCGGACCCCTCCTGCAATCCCTACCTTGCGCTTACGGTGCTTCTCGCTGCGGGTCTTGACGGAATAGAAAAGGGAATGGATTGCGGCAGACCGGTCAACAGGAATATTTTCAAAATGAGCAAACGTGAGAAGGGCAGGCTGAAAATATATCATCTACCGTCCAGCCTTTTTGAAGCCCTCAACTATCTGGAAAAGGATAATGTGATAATTGAGGCACTGGGAGAGCACATATATAAACATTTCATGTACAACAAGAGAAGGGAATGGGAAGAGTACATCAGGGTGATTCATCACTGGGAAATCGAAAGGTATCTGGACAGGTATTAACATTGCTGTGCAGTACGCTCATTTTAATGGTGAAGCATACGATTTGTCACATTTAACGGTGGGTGGCACCAGCCTGCATATGTGGTGTTGCAGTAGATGACTGGTGATTTATGCGGGCTAGAAGTCGGGGAACGGTTTCCTGAACCAGGTCCTGCATACCGATTTATACTCGTCAAGAAGATTCGGATCTTCAATCTTCAGAGATCTTACCTTCTTCTCAAATACTTTTCCCCACTTGCCGGCAAAGATATTTATTACGTTGAGCAGCAGGAACAGTAAAGTTCCATTGAAATTAAGTTTTCCAGTAAAAATGCCGACTATCCCAATCACTGTCATAGTGCCCAGAATGACCAGTTGAAGAAGAGCCTGATACATCTGTTTACGAGCCATATCTTTAAAATTCTCAAGATTCTGGTACGTTCTGATAGATGAATCCCGGGAGAGAAAACTTCTTATCCCTTTAACTCCTACAATCAGGTTGATTATCCCCAGAACAAAAAGAAGCAGTATCCAGCCTACTAAATCCATGATATCCTCCCCCTCACAAACTCAGTATTAACCTGCTGAAGTATTTACCTATTTTTTCAACTTCGCTCATGACTTTCCTGATTTTCTCGTCTGAAGTGAACCAGTTATCCTTTCGAATATCCCGTATATCTACAACCGGAGCAACCATGAATTCAATTTGATCAGGGAATATAAGCCGATAGGTCATATAAGCTCTTCTTGCATGAAAAGCCTTGCAAACGATTATCGCTTTGTTAACAGGTATACCAAGGCTTTTGATTACATTCCATGATAGTTCGGCATTCTCTATCGTATGCTTCGCCCTATCCTCTTTCAGAATTGCTTCCTCCGGTATTCCCAGTTCAATTCCTGTTCGTCGCAGAAATTCCCATTCAGACGATGTATCAACCCGGTGATTGGCACCCCCTGAGGGTAATACTTTTAAAGCAAATCCTTCATGATACAGAAGCGCTGCTTTCTCCATGAGCTTCGGATACGATCCTCCGGGTATGAGAATCAGGTCTGCCCTTGAAATCGGTGTTTCCATGAAAACAAAATCCGTTATCGTTTCAATGTAATCAATCATGGTTCTATTATTCTCCGCGCATCATCATGTGAAACAGCTTCTCAATCTCCACCAGCAATCGTGGCTCACACAAACCAAGGAATTCGATATATCTGGCTCCGCCTTCATAGAAAAGAACACGATCATACGGCTTCCTGTTACCTCCGTGGTTTTCAACGAGACTCAGCCTTCTTTTAATCAAGTTCTCGATCAATCGCGCGAAGCCCTCTTTCCATTCCTGCCAGACCATATACTCGTAATTGTTTTTTCCCAGTATCTGTTTCAACCGTGAGCGATACTCCGAGACTTTACCTTTCCTGTCATTATCCAGTTCATCAAGGAACAAAACATAAAGATCGTTGAAACCAGGATTATCGTATGGAAACGGATAGCTGATCTCCCACATATAATCGTTTTCAGTCTGAGCCCTGCGGGCGATTTCCAGTGTCTGTTTGAGTTCATGCTCGCAGGTTTCAGACTGATGACAGTGAACAAACTCGTGGAAGATGGTCACATACCCTTCAAGAGAATCGAATACATCGCCCGTAACAATGCACGCTGTCCTTCCTCCGTAACACTCAAGAGGAAATGCAGCTCGCACTTTCAGTGGAATCGGCATCGGGGTCGGCGCGCTCTTGATAAAGACATATCGCTGACCGGATTCGTCAATATCATAAATAAGGAACTGATCACCTTCGACAAGAGCAACAGGAAATACTCGCTCCAGAAAGGGATGAATACTGTCGATTTTTCTCTGGATATCGAAAATAACCTGTAATTGATTCTCGTATCCTGATCTCATTTTTCTATCCTGAAATTATTCAGGAGAACTATCCTGGTCGATATACTGATCCAGTTCGTCCCGTGAAATACCAAGAAGTCTGGCAGCATCCTTCTTGTCGGAACCACAATACTCCATTGTTTTTGTCACGAAATCCATTACTGCTTCCTGAAGCTTCATCGGAGTAAATCCACCGGTCACTTCGCCCGGTGTTATTCGTTCGCGGATATAAGGAGAGAGGGAATCAGGAGTAATCGTATCTCCTTCAGCGCTCACGATTGCGCCTGCAATGATATTTCTCAGTTCCTGCATATTGTCAGGAAAACTATACTGCTGCATCAGATCCATGAGATCGTCGGAAATACCGGTAATATCTATTCCTGTTCGCTCGTTCTCCATCTTCAGGAAATATTTCGCCAGCAACGGAATATCGTCAGTCCTATCTCTCAGAGGTGGGATCCGGATGGAATTTACCATAAGATGATACAGCAGATCCCGCGAAAAGGAATCACGATATTTTGAACTGGTAAGATCATGAGTAGAAGCCACTATGAAACGAACATCACAGCCTAATATCTCCGTCGAGTTATCCCTGTAATATTCGTTTGTCTGGATTACTCTTTTGAGCCTCACCTGAACCGGCAGGCTCATATGTTCGATGTTATCGATGAACAGTGTTCCACCGGATGCCGTTTCAAGAAAACCGGGCATTTCCTCGCTTCTTCCACTCCAGTCCCTTGCTCTACCAAAAAGCTCCTCGGAGAATTCTTCCTGTGAATGAGAAGCGCTGTCAAGAGCGACAAAGGGTCTGTCGACCCTTGGAGAAGCGTTGTGAATCGCCCGTGCAAGTGATTCCTTCCCTGTACCCCTTTCTCCCCAGATGAATACACTGAGATCTCCTTTTGCCATTTTCTCAGCCTGATGAAAAAGCCGTATCACGCCAGAATCCTGTGTAGGAAGTCTTTCGAAGGCTGCCTTGTGATCCAGATCCTCTCTGGAAAGCATCTCGGGCAATTTATCAATAGTATCATGCATTGCGCCATATTCCATAGCCCGGTCCAGAACCTCAAGAAGGTATTCATCGTCAACAGGTTTTGTCAGGTAATCAAAGGCTCCAAGCTTCATCGACTTAACTGCAAGTTCAATATCGTTGACACCTGTAAGAATTACTACAGGAATACTTATATTTTTTTCCTGCATCATTCTAAGGATATCCATCCCGCTTACATTCGGCATATCAAGATCGAGCATGATTACATCAAACCGCTCACTGTCAAGAATGGTCTCAACTTTTCTTGAGTCGTTGATAACTGTGGGTTCAAATACTTCGGTCTGCATCAGAAAAACCATGAAGTAGTTGGTTACAGCGACATCATCATCGACTATCAGAATCTTATTCACTTCTTCACCTCCCTGTCTCCTTCATGATCCGGCAGTGGAATTCTTATTGTGAACAGGGTTCCGGAACCAAGTTTGCTGCTTACCGAAATGCTCCCGCCATGCTCCTCGATAATTCTGAAGGCAATCGCGAGACCCAGACCTGTTCCGCCCTTTGCACGTTTTGTCGTGAAGAATGGATCGAAGATCAACTTAAGGGTTTTCTCATCCATTCCTTTGCCGTTGTCCTCAATCTCTATGACAACTGCATTTTTATCCATCCTGGTCCTGACGGTAATCAACCCCTTTATATCAGCCGGGATAGCCTGAGCAGCATTCACTATGAGATTTACAAGCACCTGCTCAATTTTCTGGGAATTACCTGTGAACGTCTTTACCCCCTTGCTCAACCCCAGTTCGATCTCAGCATGCTTGTGTACTTCGTTCTGAACCAGCCTGGTTGTAGCTTCTATGAGAGTGTTGACATCCACAGTATCCAGGAGAAGCCCCTCATCCTTTCTGGCAAAACCACGAAGACCCTCCACAATACCCTTTATCCGTTCCGAACCGTGAGACATGTCATCTACCAGTGTCATGATATGCTCCCTGAAGAAATCGTATTTAAGTCTGGCAATTTTAAGATCGGGATGTTCTTTGTAGTAATCATCCACAATCGGCAACATGTCCGTTATTGCCTGATTGATGATCTTGATGTTTCCCCTGATGAACTGGTTTGGATTGTTGATCTCATGACCGATACCGCTCACAAGCTGACCCAGGGAAGCCAGCTTGTCGGCCTGCTGCAGCTGTTGTTCGTACGTCTTCTCAAGCGTGATATCCCTGTAGAATTCAAGGATTCCATCAACTTCCTCTTCCTGGTTGTATATCGGAAGTGCATGAACCTGAAGATATCTGTCATCATCCCTCATGGTAATGGTAATTGGTGTCTTGTCCCGCTTTATCTTTGCCAATCGACAATCCTTACAGGGGGTTTCCCTTTTGAAATAGGTCCTATAACATTTATCACCGGTTACGATATTCTCCTGGTTGCTCATAACCACGTTCCTGTTGAGATCAATGAGCATTACTTCATCAGGGATAGCCTGAAACATGGTCTCAAGCCTGCGGCTGGCTTCATCCCAGCTTTTATTGACGCGGTTCAGATAGGAATCAGCCGTACTCAATTTCTGCTTCTGTGCTTTAAGTTCCTTTTCCCGTTTGCCGATTTCTTTTTCAAGCTCTTTCAGATGTCTGTTGAACTCCTCTTCCTCGTCCTGTTTGAGAGCGATTTTTTCGGAAAGTTCTTTCCTTTCGAGCGCCAGGCTGAGCATTCTTCCTATTTCGAACAGCATTTTCTGTTCTTCAGGCAGCACGTTACGGGTTTCGCTCAGGTATCCAACTCTTATTTCGCCTTTCTGGTCACCGTTAACAACCAGATCGACGGTTATGAATTCCTCTCCGACCAGCTCCTGACCGTACTCCAAACCCTGATATGTGGAACAGACAACCGCTTCTTCCGGAAAACGCATACCTCGAGAGAGATATTCCGGAAGTCTTTTGAAAAAATCACTGATAGACTCGGATACCTCTATCCATTCCGAAACCGAGTAAAGACAGGACAGCTCCTTCACCCTTTCTTCCTTCTCCCAGTCACTTATTCTGCGAAGCGAGTCAGCCTGTGCGCCGAAGAAAAGGTAGATACCACCTTGAACACTCTCTATGTAACCAACGTTCATTGGAATCGGGGTTGATCTCTCACAATTGGTGGAGAACAGAGCATGTACTCCCCTGGTTCCCTTTCGAACCTCGACTATGGATTTACGTAAAGATGAGAGAGAATCAGTTTCAAGAATATCAGTCAGGTGTGTTCCTGAAACCTCAGAACCATCATTGGAGCATGTATGCTTCAGCAGGGGACTGACATGGATAATCTTCTCATTGCCATCCACTGCAAGGAGAAAATCGAAGTTTCCTTCGATCAGTGAGTAGAGGTTCTCAAGACGGATCATGAACGCTACCTCTTATTTCTACTCTTTCCTTCGATAATTCAGTCAGATCGTTTCTTTTCCCGGTTATACCTGAAAAATAAGTAGTTTATTAGATGCAGGATTTTGCATGACCCGTCAAGCACAGACTAAAAGCTGTTGTCCGTAAAGAGCCCGGTGAATGCGAATATATTAGCGAAGATATGTTCTATTATGTACATATGTAACTTCTCAATGAGTACCTATGATGAATTCTGATATACACTGTTGCGGAAACAGCTCCAGTAGGATATTCGGATAAACTGCTGACTATGATTATTTTGATGAATTCATTAGAATTCAGGAACTATTATTATTTGGAGTAAATAAGTGTCCTTGTCAGTGTGTGATAGATCCATCTTCGATCATGATGACCTCATGGAACGCATGATGGGAGACAGTGCTCTCGCAAGATCGATAGCGGAAACTTTTCTGAGTGATATCCGCAATCGAATTGACATGCTGAAGGATAGACTCAATGAAAATGATATTCGTGGAGCTGAGCTTCTGGCTCACGGCATAAATGGCGCAGCCGCCAACATGGCTGCTTCAGAACTCCAGAAGGTCGCATCCAGGATCGAGAAAGCCAGCAGAACAGACGATCTTAAGACTGCTGTATCTCTGTTAACTGAACTGGAGAACCGATTCACTGAAGTTGAAAAAGAAATAAGGCAGGCAATACTATGAAAATACTGATCGTGGAGGATGACCTCTCTACCCGAAACACATTGTCGAGCATATTGCGTAAGTGCGGTCATGATGTGAATGCGGTATCAAGTGGTGAAGAGGCATGGACAATTACCAGAAAGCAAGATACACCAAGGCTTATATTGCTTGACTGGCTGATGCCTGGACTGAGTGGCCTTGATCTATGCAGGAGAATTCGTTCAATGGATGGTGACAATCCGTTTTACATCATCAT
Organism: Candidatus Aegiribacteria sp.; assembly: GCA_030640155.1. Taxonomy (GTDB): domain Bacteria; phylum Fermentibacterota; class Fermentibacteria; order Fermentibacterales; family JCC-6; genus Aegiribacteria. The sequence goes on from DAOWJX010000336.1 coordinate 7,152, forward strand.
GCTCACCGTGAAGGACAACAAGGAAGATATCGTTGAAGGCCTTGATACCGGGACAGACGATTACATAACGAAGCCCTTCTACCCCGAAGAACTCCGTGCCCGCATCAACGCAGGCCGCCGGATCATTGAAATGCAGAACAGATTACTGAGTCATGCGAAAGACCTCCAGAACTCGCTCGATCATATAAAAACCCTGCAGGGCATCCTTCCAATCTGTTCATTCTGCAAGAAAGTACGTAATGACAAGAACTACTGGCAACAGGTTGACGATTACATCGCCACCCATACGAATGCTCAGGTCACCCATTCCATATGTCCTGAATGTATGGAGATACACTATCCGGATATTCACCGAAGAATTTCCAGAAGGAGCACGGAAGAGGAAACGGACTCTTGTTAGCCCCAGGTAAAGATATCGAATCAACTAGATAATGAAAAATGATGATCCTGGAAGATTCTTTCTTTACACTCACTCACCCATTTTCGGGTCAGCCGCCGTGCTGTGGTCAATGTTCCGTGGCGAGCCCAGAATCTTCAGAGTACTTCTCTCAGGGCAGGGTGTGACTGCCGAAACATACGTGTCAGAATTCTTCCATGATTGCAGTCCAGGTACATGCTGCGTGATTGATTCAATTAAGGAAGATATCGAAGCATTCCTGAGTGGAGCGGATATCAGCTTCTCGCTTTCATCTGTCCGCATGGATCTCTGTTCAGAATTCCAGGAAAGAGTTCTAGCTGCAGAACATTCAATTCCCCGCGGACATGTCATTACATATCAGCGCATTGCGGAGCGTCTTGGTAATCCGGGTAGCAGCCGAGCGGTGGGAAATGCTCTGGCCAGAAACCCCTTCCCGATAATCATACCCTGTCACAGGACTATTCGGTCTGATGGAACCCCAGGCGGTTATCAGGGCGGTACCGATATGAAGAAGAGACTGCTTTCAATGGAAGGGATCCATTTCGATGAGAAGGACCGCCCGCTACAATTCACGTGGGCATAGCCCGTGTATCTGCTGAACAAGTATGATTCACCATAAGCAGTCGCAGAAGGTTGTAAAAATAACTGCAAATCATATCTTTAAACACATTTGCATCCTTAATAGTTAATGAATAATCCCAAAGCTGGAGAAATGATCCTACTGACTGGAAAGCAAATGTGATTTATGATAATTTGTAAGTGAAACGCTCTACTAGTTACAGAAAGACAGTTACGAATATTAAAATAATCTATCTATAATGATAGGAAGTAAATTTGTGTTATTCGATGCATATATCGATCAATAGTGTTTAGGATCTAACGAGATCAATAATAAGATGATCTAACTCAAAGGAGCACCAGCATTCATGCGCTAGTTCATTCCCATAACCTCGCCATGTTGCATTGACTACTCGAATGTTCTTCTCCTGTAGTTTCCGAACTGCAGGGATGAAGTCTTTATCACTAGATACTAATAATGCAACGTCATAGGATTGATCCCATGCAAGACTAAGCATATCTGACACAATACGAGAGTCAACACCCTTCTCAATCGCACGCCCAAGCGGTTTGCTGCATTCAGAGCATACAGTGTGCTCAAACCCACAAAATCTACAATGAGTGGGGCGTTGTCTCCACCTGCGCTCAAAAGTGAATACTCTAACCCCAGGTTGACGATCAAGGAAGTTGTGCAACCAATTCTTTAGACGAGAATCTCGGCTTGGTTCATAAGACGCGTAGATTCGAGTCTCCTGAAGCTCAAGTGAACCAAGTTTTGACGAGTCAAGAGTTTCATCAGCCTGCTTTAATAGGACTGATGGAACAGAAGTCCAGTCACATTTATCAGAGCTATTTGTATGGTTTCTCCAGTTCAATGTGAAGTTCCAGAAGTCAAGGAATATTCGAGTTCTCATTTGTCCTCCTAGTAAATAAATACGGGGAGCCTTTCGGCTCCCCGGGATCTTCATACATGCTACGATAATAGTAACATGGGATTTTCATACGTTACTTATAGTACATTTGTATCATGTGTCAAGTACTTACTTACTTACCAAAATACTAACAAGATAACAAGAAGATCTCCGGAAAGTTCCATTTGATATATCTCAACAACTAAATTAAGATTATATTTATAAAACGAATTTTGTCTGTGAGTCAATACGGGCATTACAGTTTCTGCACACAGTGAGGATATTACATTTCCGGATGGGCACTAGTTTAAATACTAGAATTCAACTCTTACTGTTAGGACAAACACAGACCTTGTTTGGATAACATCTTTATAATTGAAATCGACTTTCACATACGTCGGGACATCCAAGTTGAAAACCACATTAATGATACGCTCGGTTTCATTTGAGATTGAAAACTCCAGCTCTCTTTTCAGTAGTTTGTTGTCTGGATTTTGACGAATATTGATCAGGGAATTGATGGTTGTATCATAAGTCAATCCAGTTGCTTTTGCTACTTCGATCGCCTTCTTAATGTTGGGTTTTGATCCGGCATACTCGTCACAGAGAGTCATACTCTGGCTTAACCTGCTACTTTGTGTGTCTTTTGTATCTAGCCTTCCATTAACAAC
>DAOWJX010000192.1 GCA_030640155.1 Candidatus Aegiribacteria sp.
ATTGAACCATAGAAAACCAAGGCATGCGCCAGCCATTGCCCCGGCGAATATCGAAACCTCACCAACACCGGGCAGGTAGGATAACTGGAGATAATCAGCAAACCTGATATGCCCCAGCAGATAAGCCATCACACCGAAAGCCATAATGGAAATCAGGCTCACTCCTGTAGCCAGACCATCAAGCCCGTCTGTTAAATTGACGGCATTAGCGCTCCCTGCCAGAACCAGAGCAACAAACAGGATGTACCAGATTCCCAGATCTATCCGGATTCCCTTCAGGAATGGAACAGCTGTTTCTGTAGAGGTTATGTCTATTTCACCTTTCGATTCAAGATCAATTGTGCGAATAGAAGGAACAATCGATGGATGAGAGGGCTGACCTCCCGGAACTACCGGACTGAAGCAAAGCCAGGCGCCCAATGAAATGCCAAGCACAAACTGACCTATGAGTTTGTACTTCCCTATCAAGCCTTTTGAACAGTGTTTGACGACTTTAAGGTAATCATCCAGCAGACCGATTAACCCCATCCATATTGTTGAGATCAGAACAACCATGAGTGCTGTGTTTCCAAGCCTGCCCCAGAGGAGAACCGGAATCAGTACTGACGCAAGTATGAGAAGTCCTCCCATTGTAGGAGTACCCCGCTTCTTGAAGTGACTTTCAGGACCATCATCGCGAACAGTCTGACCGATCTGATGTCTCTTCAGAAACTTAATGACAATAGGTCCTGCAGCAAATGCAATTATCATTGCGGTTACAGTGGCCCCTGCAGCCCGGAATGTAATGTACCCGAAAAGGTTGAAGAGCGAAATGGAATCTCTCAGGGGGTACAGAATCCAGTAAAACATCAGCTGTCCTCCTCCATTAGCCGTACAAGCTCATTGAGCCTGACGGAGTTGGATCCTTTTACAAGTACTGTGCACCCTGGTGTAACATTTTCCCGCAATATTGAAAGCGCTTCAAGCCAGTTTTCAGCGGAAAACAGGTCTGTGTGAACAACGGTACTTTTAACGGAATTGTACAGGTCACCTGTAAGAATCAAGAATTTCAATCCAAGGGAATCGGCTGTTTCAAGCACCTGACGATGGAGCTCCTGAGCCCTTTCTCCAAGCTCACGCATATCTCCCAGAACAGCGGCACGGTCTCCTGTTATACTTCCCAGCACGTTCAGACACGCTCTGGTGGAATCAGGATTTGCATTGTAACTCTCGTCCAGAATCGTTACATCTCCAGCTTCGACAATCCTTCCTCTTCCCGCGCCCGGGACAACATTCTCCATTGCTTCTATGGCTGCCTCCGGAGAAACATCAAAAACCTCCGACATCAGCAAAGCGGAAACAGCATTTGAAGCATTGTGATCACCCGCAAACTGAAGATTCAGTTTGATGTCCCACGGATACAGTATGCAGGAAACACCATCATTCAAAAACCATGCATTCCCTTTTTCTCCGAAGTACTTGATTGAAAGATTGCGGTCCAGCGCAGCCTCTCTCAGAATGGGCTCACCAACCGGTATTACACATGTTCCTCCTGGCTCTGTTGTCTGTATTACTTCAGCCTTCGCCTTTGCAATGCCTTCGCGAGAGGAGAAAAATTCCAGGTGAGCAAGGCTTACGTTAGTAATCAGGCAGTCAGTCGGTAATGCAATACTTCCGAGCAGAGTCAGCTCACCTGCATGATTCATGCCCATTTCGAGGATAATTATTGAAGGAGGTGGATCAGGAACGTTAAGAATGGTCATTGGAAGACCAAGCTGGTTATTAAGATTCCCGCTGGTGCTGAATACATCATGAGATGTGCTGAGTGCAGCGGTAAGCAACTGTCTGGTAGTTGTCTTGCCGCTTGAACCGGTTATGGCAATTACTCTCGAATCGAGTTGCAGGCGGCGCCATTTCGCTGCATCCAGCAATGCCTGCTCCACGTTATCTACAAGGATTATTCCGTTACGTTTCAAATCCCGGGAAACTACTGCGTATCCGCCCTTCTCGATGACTTCATCGACATAAAGATGCCCGTCGGTTCTCTCCCCCTCCAGGGCGAAGAAGAGACTGTTGTTTCCTGACAGGCGGGAATCGATCACCACGTTCTCAATAGATCCGCTGGATGTATCCGGAGAAACCCAGCCTCCGGCTGCACGGGCAATGTCACTGACCATCATCATTTGAGGACCTTTTTCAGAGCTGCAGAAGCTTCTTCACGATCATTGAAATGTATCTTCGTCTTCCCCAGTATCTGGTAATCCTCGTGCCCCTTGCCGGCAATGATCACAACGTCTCCGGCAACAGCGGTCTGAAGCGCGATTCCGATGGCGGTTCTTCTGTCCGGTTCAACAATAAGCCCGTCTCTCGGCGAAATACCTCCTAGAATGTCCTGAATAATCAGATCAGGATCCTCAGTACGCGGGTTGTCACTCGTGATCACTATGATGTCTGCCAGGCTATCAGCTATTTGTCCCATTAAGGGCCGCTTCGAAACGTCTCTGTCTCCACCGGCACCGAAGACGACTATCACCCTGTTTTCAGTGAGTTCTGATGCCTGCTGAAGAATCCGTTTCAGCGCATCAGGTGTGTGGGCGTAATCAACCGCAACCAGGAAATCCTGCCCCAGTTCTACGGACTCAAATCTTCCGGGAACACCACTGAAATCTCTCATTGATTCCGCAGCTGAGTAAGGATCAAGTCCCAGCGTTACCGCAACGGCGAGAGCTCCGGCTGCGTTAAAGATATTGAACCGTCCGGGCACATTAATCCGCACTGGAACCTGTATTCCATCCATCGACAATTTGAAGAATACCTGCCCGAGTTCAACAGAAATATCTGAAATCCGGAAAGTATCGTTTTCATTGATCCCAAAGGTTTCAGCTCCCTCCAGTAATGGAAATCCGGGAGTATAGGTCCCAATAATTGCGCTGCCATTCGGTTTAAGCAGGTCAAACAGATGCATCTTACACCGGAGGTATTCATCCATGGACTCATGGAAATCCAGATGATCCTGACTGATGTTCGTAAAAAGTCCCACATCAAATCTTACAGAATCAACTCTGGCCAGAGCGAGGGCATGACTGGATACTTCCATAACGCAGCACCTGTCACCTGCAGTTACCATCTGATTCATCATCTTAGAGGTGTCCAGCGATCCGGGTGTAGTCATCGAAGCGGTGATATCCCTGCCTCCAATCAGGTGGCCAACGGTACCCATTAGACCTGTCTGGAAGCCGTGTTTCTCCAGTATCCAGGTAAGCATCCTTGAAGTGGATGTTTTTCCATTAGTACCCGTAATACCGATCGAAATGAGGCGATCCCAGGGATAATCGAAGAACTTCGCTGAAATGTCCGCAAGCAGTTTTCTGTTGTCTCCGGCAGGATTCACCAATATTCGCGAATCTTTAAAATCTTCTGAAACATCATGCTCTGTGACCACCGCGACAGCACCTCGTTCAAGTGCCTGTCCAACATACTGATGGCCATCAGTGTCAAAACCGGTTACTGCCACGAAAAGAGATCCCCTGCTGACTTCTCTTGAATCCTCTTCAATGGAAGACACTTCAAGTTCCCTCATCTCATCGGAAACTATGATATCAGCAGCTTCAAGAAGACATTGCAGTTTCACTCAGACACTCCCGCCATCAGGTTACTTCCGGAAAATTGCCTTCCCAGAGCAAGTTCAGGTTCGACCGCGAGTATCCTTGTTACGATTTTGGAGAATACCGGTGCAGCCGAAGCACTACCCCACCTGTATTCGAAATCAGGATCATCTATGAGTACAGAAACCACAAGGCTGGGGTTCTCAGCCGGAATCATTCCAACGAAAGCACTCAGATAATCACTTTCTCCACTCATTCTCTCAGCAGTTCCTGTTTTACCAGCAACACTCACTCCGGCAACTGACGCGGAAGCTCCGGTTCCTTCCTCTACTACAGATCTGAAAGCACACCTTACGGTTGCAGCAGTCTCGGGAGAGACAGGATGCGATCTGACAATTGATTCTTCAGTTACCCACTGATTCTCACTCCACCTGGCATCAAGAAGTCTTGGGTAGAAGAGTGTTCCTCCATTCGCAATCACGCAGTAAGCCAGAGTCAGTTGAAGCGGTGTTACAGTAACTTCCTGTCCGATCGCTATCTGTGCTGTGGAAACTCCGGACCATCCTGAGGATCCTGGAAAGGGCACGATCCCTCGAGACTCTCCAGGATACTCAACCATTGTCAGCGATCCGAAACCAAATCGTCTGCAATAGCTGCTTAAAGTAGTATCCGCAAGCAGACGCGATAGCAGTATTGTCCCGACATTGCTGGAATTGATGATTATCTGTTCACCGGTGAGTATTCCGAATGTATGCGCATCGAAAATATTCTCACCAGAGACAGTGATTCGCCCCTCGCTGCAATCAAAGGTATCATCGCAAGTAATAATACCCTCTTCTATGCATGCTGCATAAACCACAAGTTTAAAGGTTGAACCAGGTTCATGATAACCCTGAAAGCAGTGATTCATGGCGAGAGACCCGTTGCCTGCCCGTACAGGTACGCTTCCTGCCGCAAGGATTTCACCGGATAACGGATCAATAACTACCGCGGCTGCCCAGTCGCTGTTATACATTTCCATGGCGTTTTCAAGTTCCTCCATTACGATGGATTGAAATCTTGAGTCAAGGGTGAGCATGATATCCTGGCCATCCACAACGGGGATATTATCCGCTTCCGGATCTGTAAGATTGAATCTGCCGGCAGCACTCCTCTCAATGAAGAGTTTTCCATCCGCACCCTGGAGAGTCGAATTGAACCAGCTCTCAACTCCCTCTGCGCCTTCCCGTGTATGCCTTCCCACAATACCGGAAGCCATATCACCCATCGGATAGGTTCTCTCCTGCTCAACATTTGCACTCACTCCGGTCGGCAAACCGTCGTTCATAAGGCTGAATGCCTCCTGAAAAGGAACATTTCCCGCAATAATCTGATTACCAGATTGTCTGTCAAGAGGTTGTCTTAAGCCACCGCGTGCGGGCTCTCCAAGAATGGAAATAAGGCTGTCGATACTTGATTCCGCCCCTGCCGGTACTTCAGGCCAATAAACCTGAAAAGTGACCACAGCTCTGTTCCCGGCAAGAAGGTAGCCGTTCCTGTCAAGGATTCTTCCTCTCCTTGCCTCTACATTAATCCGTGTAGTGTGCTGAAAGCATGCTTCATTCGAGTAAAAATCATGATGGACTATCTGGATGTTGATAAGTCTGCCCGTTATTACAAGAAAACCAATCAGGATAAAAAACATCAGCATCTGCAGTCGCGCAGAACGTCTATCAGGAGATATCTCACTGTTCCATACAGACAAACAGCTCACCCCCGCATGTGTCAGGTTGCAGTTCAACAATCGTAAAATGTTCAAGGGAGATTGGAACCATGCCCAGATCAGCACCAATATCCTCAAGTCTTTCAGGATTTAGAAGCGATGCCCTTTCAACAAGCAGTTCATCTCTTCTCCACCGTAGCTGGCGCCTGATTTCAGTAAGATTCTTGTGCCTCATTGAAAGAAGGAGTCTCCAGTTGTAAATTCCTGCTTCAAGAACAACCAGAAGAATAAAGCCACCTGCAATAACGAACAGAATCCTGCGAAAATTCTTCCTCATAACCGAATCCCCATACGTAATCTTGCAGACCTTGCGCGAGGATTCTCCCGGCGCTCATCCTCATCGGGAACAACCCACACCGGGGAGAATTGACTGTAGTATCCGGAATCCCTGAAAAGTAATTTAATTTTCCGGTCCTCTAATGAATGGAAAGTAATGAAGGCGATACGTGCTCCGGGTTCAGTCCAGGTGTGAAGATTTTCCAGAAGATTGTCCAGCTGTTCGAGTTCCCTGTTAACAGCTATTCTCAGAGCCTGGAAAACCCTTGATAGAACCTTGACAGGGTTTCCGCGGACGCTTCCACGAATAATCTTCGACAGTTCCTGAGTCGAGTGAAGAGGCCTCTCTCTTACTATGGCTTTCGCGATTCGTCTGCTTCTTCCTTCCTCGCCGTAATTGTAGATGATATCAGCGATTTCACGCTCAGAGCATTTATTCAGGAGTTCATCAACAGTAGCACCGGACGAGTCGTCGAACCGCATATCCAGCGGTCCATCTGATCTGTATGAGAATCCTCTTGATGAGTCGTCCAGTTGAATGGAAGAAAGCCCAAGATCAAATAGAGCTCCGGACGCGTATGTAAAACCCATTTCACTCATTATAACCGGTATCTCCGTATAGCTTGCCTGCCTGATCGTTATACCTGAATCCTGGTTGAATCTGCCTCTGAGTATTGATATCGCCACAGGGTCACGATCCACCCCAAGCAGACTCATTTCCGGAAATGCTTCTGCCATAGCAGCCAGGTGACCGCCTGCGCCAGCCGTTCCGTCCACAAGTAATCCTTCTTTTCTCCCGCCGGAGAGAAAACTGATTACACTACCGAGTAAAACCGGAACATGCGTTCTTATTTCTTCCCCGCGGATACGATCGGAGCTGTACAGGTGGCTTTGGGCAGGCCTGTCTGCGCACATTGAAACCGACCTCCTGGTTCAAGGGAGTGATTCCAACTCAGTAAATGTCTATCTCAATTCCCTCAACTGCTTCTTCCAGCGAGGATACTTGCTCCTTTTCCCGCCCAGCATAGCGTTGGGCAGACCAGAGTTCAATCGAATCGAGCAAACCCAGAAAAACAACTTCGTGAGTTACTCCGGCTATTTCAATAAGATCGGATGGAATTGTTATTCTTCCCTGGCCATCGATATTAACTGGTCGGATATACTGCGAAAATTCGCGAATTATATCTCTGTGCTTTTTGATGTTTCTCGAAAGGG
>DAOWJX010000132.1 GCA_030640155.1 Candidatus Aegiribacteria sp.
GTCCGCTTCGATCAGAATATCCTGAACATCTCCTGACCCGCTGAATAGAGTCACCGAACCAAGCAGATGACTGGGAAGTTCTCCTTCAATCATCTCGATAGTATCGATTATCGCATTCGAGATGTCTACGACATGGAGAATGAGAGAATCCTGTTCAATCTCCACTTTGCAGAAGTGGTTGTACTCTCTGGTAAGTATAACATTGGGATATCCCTCATAGGGTGAATAGAGAGGAGCTCCTCCTCCACCAACAGTAAGGTGATACACTCCATTCATGCAGGCTTTAGCATAGTAATGATTGTGCCCTGCAAATACTATCTGCACTCCGTACTGCTCGCAGAGGGGTTGAAGCAGCTCCTGAACATCGCTGTTGTTATCAGGATGCAAAGGGGCTCCTCCTGCAGACCAGCCGGGTTCATGCAGGATTATCAGTTTCCATTGCTTATCTGTTGAACTCAGATCACTCTCGATCCAGGCCAACTGATAAGCGTTGATCAAACCCTGGCCATACGGATCGTAATATGGTGGATACTGGTCAATGATAGTAAAGTGTACAGGGCCGTAATCAAAGGACCAGTAGCGTCTACCCACGAATGGATACGGGAAGTATTTGCCGAAGAGCGGGGTATCAAGATTCACCCAAGAGTAGTTATACAGCTCATGATTGCCAAGAGCTGTAGCGAACGGCAGTTCCCTCATCTCCTGACGTACGTTGGTCATTGTGTCGTTGAAATACTCAGTCTGCCAGCAGGATTCCACATCTCCATACATCACAAGATCACCTGTGCCCAGTAATATGGTCTGGTATTCCGGGTCGGATGTGTAGGTCGAGACGATGCATTGTGCTATCGAATCATGTGTCATGTAATTGGTGCGGGTGTCACCATATACAAAGAATTTTAAGTCCGATTCGGATTCCAGTGGCGCTGAATGAAACGATCCGGGAAATAATACTCCAGCACAACTTACCTGATAGAAATATAAACCACCTGGATTGAGCCCACTGATAGTGTAAGAATGCTGGTGATCATCTCCGTACTCGGTGGTCTGTACATTGCCAAGGCCATAGTTTGTATCGGTTCCCCATTCGAGCGTACAGTTCTGGCTGTCCTCCAGTTGCCAGATGACTGTCATCTCGGAGTTCGTCCCTGCGTAAATAAGGTATGGAGCCTTAAGAAATGGTAAATCGAAGCCCAGGGCGGTATTTGATACCGGACTGATCATGAATACTGTGAGCAATACAAGCATCATCGGATACATTGTCCCCCCCCTTTTACGGTTCTCTCGAATCCGGAAGGAGAATGCGATTGCATGTACGTATGATGAAATGAAGTAACGTGTGTCAGGTTTGCGCCTTACCGGACTTACATGGTATTAATCCTTGGTAATTTAGATATGGATATCCCATATGCATGTCAATAACAGCGAAATAGCGCATCAATCAAAATGGTTTCAATCAGGAGACAAATCAAATAGTGACAGGGACTATTTAATTAGTCCCCTATAATCGGTACGCCAACCCAATGACCATACGAACCCGATTAAAACTCCAAGAAGAAAAATTAAGAGAGATTGAAGCTTTGGGTGATTACTGGAACAGGAAGGTGGTCGCAGAGCGAGAGCTGCGTCAGTATTGGAGAAGTATTTGAAGACCTTGACTGGTATTATACTGTTGCTGAGTGAGGAGTTGATTCCCTTGCTCCGATGGCACCTTTCCAGTCGATTTCGGGATGCTCATCCATAAAGGATCCTCCGCCATACTTCTCCAGGCGCTTAAGGTTCTCTCCAATGGTGATAAGCATGAGAATGATTCCGTCGAGTCTGTCAATTCCATCATTATCTCTGAGAAAATCACCAGGGGTCTGAATGCTGCTGAAGCGGCGCTCAACTTTATTGATACTCTCCAGAATTTGTACAGTAATGTCTTCCAGCAGTTCCAAATCAGACATACACCACCTCCCGCTCGATCCGCTCCTTCAGCAAAGCGTTCATTTGGTTTCTGTAACGCACAAGGTCAACGGGAGCATGAAGAGCTTCTTCAAGATACTCCTTTACATGAACCATTGCGTAAAGATCAGGCGGCATTTCGACTACAATAGCAACATCACTGTTCATTCCTGCTTCATTACGGGCTACTGAGCCGAACACCCCCAGACTTTCGATCCCAAAACGCTCCTTAAGAAAGGGGTTCAGTTTTCGCAGAACAGCCAGGGTTTTTTCAAGGCTCATGCTTCACCTCCGTTAGAAGAACAATCTGATTTCCCGGAGTACTGGTCAAGGGTTGGGATTCGCACCGTACCTCATGAGCAAGGGCAGAATGTCTCTATAGAAGTAAGAATGATTGGTTTAGAAAAATACACAGATTACCGTGTAAGGATCCAATGAATTCGAATGGTCAAGAGGGTGGTACACCGGACTTGTGTCCAGTCGAACTCACACAAAACATACTTATCCTGTCTCTATAAGGCGACCTGATCTATCGAAAGTCAAACCAGAATCCAGGAAATATCGTAATCCAGTGCTCTATGCTCAGGAGTTGCGTGATGAGATGGTCCGGGATAAACTCACCAGAAAGCAGCTTGCGGAAATGTATGGAGTTTCATCAGACAGGATAACTCAGTGGCTGTGTCTCCTGAAGATACCGGAGGAGAAGCTCAGGGAGATTGAAGCCTTGGGTGATAACTGGACCAGACCGATCATCACAGAAAGAGAACTCCGGAAGCTAAGGAGATCAGAGGATATATGATGTCTTAATTAATCCCTATGCTGACTGCAATTATCTCAGAAGTATACAGTTTCTCGTTTCGACAACAGTTCCAGCCTTCAAAACAAAGATGTACATCCCTGGTACAAGTTCTCTATTTTCCAAGACAAAACTGTGCAGCCCAACTCCAAGCTCTTCATTGATGAGTGATCTGACCATCCTTCCCGATACATCGTACACCTGCAGTAACACATGAGTGGCTTCAGGGAGTTCGAACCGAATTGCTGTAGACGATGTGAATGGATTCGGGAATGCTGATTCAAGTAATGCGCTGGACGGCACTGATGCACTTTCTTCTATACCAGTCATAGCTTCACCAAGGAAAAGGAACTCCTCGATGAACCGGCTGATATTCATGGCATGCCCTACTCCGGTAAGGTTCTGAAATTCATGTTCTATCCCAAGCGCTGTAAGTGTGTCCGAATAACTGCAGTTGGATTCATAACAACCTACCGATTCATCGTTTGCACCACAGTCGAAGAAGATATCCAAATCAACAGGCGGGGATATTTCCTTTACTATATGAGCGGGATTGAACAACTCCCATAGAGAGTAAACTGAATCAATTACAGCTCCATTTTCATCAAGCAAGAAATCCACAGAATCAGGAGCGTTAAGATTAGGTGAGTAACCTCCTGATATGAGAAACACACAATCAGTATAGGGGCCATTTCCCCAGTCATAGCTGTATGGCGGTTCAGTTTCCGGGCATTCATCCAGAACTACTGGTAAAAATAAAGGTATTGAGATTTGCATATCCGGATATCCGGAGTGGGAAGCTACTGCTTTGTAACTGTCAGTATGTTCCAGAGCAATACGCATTGAACCCGTAGCACCCATCGAATGCCCTGCGATGCATCGATATTCCTGATCCGAAATAGTGCAGAAAGAGCTGTCAATAAAACTCACTAGATCATATACAACATAATCCTCGTAGTCTCCATAAAGTAGTGAATTCACCCACATACAACCATCATATGGTTCGCAGTGTCCATTTGGCTTTACCAGAATCACAGACTGGATCTGCTGGGATGAGATTAGACTATCCAATGCAACCTTAGTGTTAATTGAATATGAAATATGCGTATAACCCCAGCCATGCAGCCAGTATATCACGGGATAGTCGATTGATCCACCAGGGTCGTAGCCTTCAGGAAGGTAGATCCGAACCGGCGTCTCAAATCCCAGTGATGGAGGAACAAGTGTTGTGTCCAGCCAGGTTCCATCACCTAGTGTTATGCTGATTACTATGAAAAGTGGAATTATTAAGAATTTCATTTGCTTCTCCCTCCAAACCCGAAGGTCCGAAAGGAAGAATGATTGCAGTACGTCCGTTGTTCTGAAATGGCGTGTGTCAGGTACCCCTCACCGGACCCACGTGGTTAATAGTAGCTTATTATTAGATATTTCATTGCTATATGTAAGTCAATAGCTATGAATTAGTGAACTCTTGAAATGGAGTGTATGGTACACCGGACTTGTGTCCAGTCGAACTCACGCAAAGCACACTTATTCCGTTTACATAAGCCGTCCTGATCTATCGAAAGTTAAGCCCGAATCAAAGAAATATCGTAATCCAATCATCTATGCTCAGGAGCTTCATGATGAGATGATCCGAGATGAACTCACAAGAAAGCAGCTTTCCATAAAGCATGGAGTTTCATCAGATAGAATTACTCAGTGGCTATGTCTATTGAAGCTGCCGGAGGAGAAGAGGAAAGATATTGTTGCGCTTGGTGACAACTGGGACAGGCAGGTGATCACGGAAAGGGAGCTACGTCAGGAGAGGAGATCAATTCCGAAATGAGCACTCTCATCTCCTTCTTATGTCTGACTGGATTCGAGTTTGTCTGTAGCCATCAAAATCACTAGGATTACACCAGGTATTATCTTGATAATGAGGTTTCTAATGATAGCATTATTATGTGGATTATCGCTGGTCACCGGCCTAAATTCCTATGGCAC
>DAOWJX010000121.1 GCA_030640155.1 Candidatus Aegiribacteria sp.
AAATAACTATACAGTAATCAAGGTTACCTGATGCAACCTCAAGGACAGACATGCTGTTCTGGTCGGTATGAACATCCGCAATCAGGGATGTTTCAAGGCCTTCCGAAGTTATGCCACCCCATGAAATTGCGATTTCCAGACGTCTTGCGAAATCCTTCAGAAAATCCGCGTCCTCTGAAGTGATCTGTTCTCCTGCAAGCTCTCTTTCCGCGATGTTCTGAAGGTTCTTCAGAATGGTGGTCGCATTATTGAATCTCATTTCAATTTCATCGTCCAGAACGCCGAATTCCGCAAGTCCTCTTTCAGCCATTTTCAAAGTTGCTCTCAGTTCAGCATAGACTTCGGGTACCGGTTCGACAAAACCCGCGGAAGGAACAGGTTCGTCATCAGGTCCTATCGCGCATCCGCATTCCATAGTGTAACTCTGCTTGGCGTATAGAATTGTGTCGTGCCTGAGCATTGCCCATGAGGCCAGGAAATTGGAGAGAGTATGTCGATCCCATGCATCATTGCACATGAAGTCGGGGTAACCTTCTCCCTTTTCCTTTTGCAGGAGATAGATACAATGAAGCCATGACATGTAGAGGGTTGAGTGCCAGTCAGAAGGAGTGTAATCCTCGACCATTGAAGTAAGAGATGCAAGAGAGTCACCGTAGAAATCGTACTCGAACGCTCCCCGTTCTTCAAGAATTGAGAGGGCAGCCTCGCTTCCAAATGCTGCTGCAACATCCAGTCCGGTCGGCATGAAACGATTCCGTCCGGAAGGGTTTAATCCCACTGCAGGGAACACAAGCTTACCAAGGATTTCGCTGTCAGGCGTATATCTCTGACCAAGGAATCTGAAACCTGTTGTTTTTACGAATGCTTCCTGAAGGTCATCGGGATTGAATTCTCCGTTTTCGTCAGGCATTGAAATAAGTTCCCCGGTGCCGCTGTAAATGGAAGGATTTGCATAGCTGGTATTCACATAATTTCTGAACTGGTGATAAAAATCAGGGCTCCAGATCAAATCCGTATCAGCTGATTCTCCCGCTATCGCCCTTGCAGCATCTGAGTATTCAGGAACTGACAGGTCATCAGCAAAACCGGCAAAAAAAGCCGTTATCTCGTAGATCCTTTCCCACCTGTTCAGAAGCAGTTCTCCACCCGATTCAATAGTAGTGAGATCGGAGACAATCAGAAGCGCGCTGGCAGTCATCTCCCTTGCGTCATCCTCGGATACGATGTAAGTAGACATCTGTCCGTGAGGTTCTCCTCCGTTGAGCAGAAGAGTCAGCCTTCCGAGCCACATCATAGCTTTGAAATACCTCTCCAGTCCATCGCTGGCAGTGTAGTGACCTCTGGGGATATACTGCGAGTAGTCCTCTCTGTATCCGAAAATCGGACTGTCATCAAAACCGAGGTGTTGTTCTATAAGCTCTAATTCCCTCTCAACCGCATCGGCAATTAACGGATCCGATATGAAGGAAGGATCCAGAAATGAGAGTGGTACGGCGAAGAACGCCGCATTCAGGGTACAGCCGCGATCCAGATTTCTTTTATAGAGATTATTGCATACAATCAGTAAATCTTCGTAAAGGTATTTTTCTTCGAGATTCTGCAGAATCTGATCAAAGAAGATATGCAGCATATGCAGAGGTATACCTGAAGAGACATAAACCGGTTGATCCCAATCGGAGATAGTTTCATACGCAGTTATCGGATTATCAGTGCTGTAGAATGTGTTGAAAACAACAAATCCGTTTTCGAGCAGATTTTCCGGTGTATCATCAATCCCGGCTCTTCTTAGAACCGAAGAGAGATTGAATACTTCCGATGCTTCCGCAGGAAGCCCGAAGGTTGACATGTCAGGTTCCACAAGACTGCTGACCGGTTCGTAGAATCGGTCGGCAAATGAAGCTGCCACCTCAACTTCTTCCAGGAAGTAGAGGTCTTCTGAGTCGATGTTATGATGTTCGATAAGTGAAGAACTCTCCCCACTGCTGCAGCTCGATACAAGAACAAATGTAATAATAAACACAGTATTGATTCCAGCTCTCATAAAAATACTCCTCTCGTTTTAAGATAATACATTCATTGACAATTCTTTATTCCTTGGCAATGGATTCAATATAAGTAAATCCGATAAGGAGTATACATAAAGATGAAAGACAAGCTTAATAATGTCCTTGCTGAGCTGGCTGCCATGGTCGATGAAGGCTACCACAAAAAAAGGGATGGATACGTAAAAGATGGCGGGCGTTCAGTCAGGACAGTGGATACAGTATCAGGCCCATTCAGAACGAATGACTTTGTACTTGTTGGTGTACATCGCAAAAGAACATTCAGCGTAACTCTGTATTCAAGCGGTGAAATGACTGTAGCTGTAGCTTGCAGGTCTGAATGCAGATTGAAAATATCCTCCAGTACGATATTAACACGATTCAATATACTGATGGGAAGAAGAATTAAGACTGGAAATGACAGTTTTGATATGAAATATATAGTCCGTACACAAAGTAAACAGGATATTTACGGATTTCTTCAGAGGTCGGATGTGATGGAAATTATTCTGTACTTAATACCGTTTTACCTTTTAAGCACGGAATCTGAAATAATATCAGTACAAAGAGAGCTTGATTATCACTCAATCAGAGCCGGGACCTTACTGGAGCTTCTTGAACGTACTGTTGATTTCGCGAATCAAATTGAAAAGTCCTTTCCGTGTGAACCGGATCAAGAGAAGGAGCAGTCATGAAAGAAATCCCTACGATTACATTATTGCTTGTGGCATTTGTATATGCGGGAAATGTACATGTCTGTGAGTATGAGTACCAGGCTGACCTATGCGTATATCTGGTTGATTATGAATATCAGGCTGACCTTTGCGCATATG
>DAOWJX010000136.1 GCA_030640155.1 Candidatus Aegiribacteria sp.
AAAACAGGCTTGGAAATTACGACAGTGCTCTGGGGCATTACAACAGGGTTCTGGAATTGTCATCTGATATTTCGCTTCAGGGTTCAGCCGCGGTTGCAACTGCTGATGTGTATTATATCCGCGGGGAGATTGACAGGGCCTTGGACCTCCTTGATGATCTGGAGCGGAAGCTGAAGAGTGACCTTGATGAGCATCAAGTGCTGAAGTTGAGAATCGATTGCTTCAGAGCCTGGACTTACTGCGTACGGGGAGATATTGAAGCCGCTATGAAAGAAGCGTTAAAAGCGGTCAATCTGTCTGAAAATCTCACTCACCTGAATGAAAATGAGAAAGCTCAAAGGCTTGGGCACGCTTACAACACAATCGCTACAGTACACTGGGCCACAGCTGAATACAGCAAAGCAAAGGAGTATTACCAGAAAGCTCTTCATATAGCCAGGAAACATGGATTGAAGAGAGAAGCTGCGGTAACATTCGGTAACATCGGCCTGGTCTCTGAAAAAATGGGACGATTCGATGAGGCGATCGAATCTTTCTTAAAACAACTTGCCTTCTCCAGAGAAATTGGCGACAAGCTTATTATTCTCTCTTCATACGGCGAGGTGGCAGGTTCTTACTGTTCAACAGGTCAATTCACAGAAGCTCTTGAAAGCGCGGAAAGCTACAGGGCACTTGCCGAAGAAGTGGAATCACATCACGATATTCTATTATCCTATAATCACCTTGGACTGATTCATCTGTTAACTGGAAACCTTGAGAAGGCTTCTGAATATGCAGAAACAGCCTATGAACGTTCAAAAGACTCTGCTTTTAACCGTGAAGAAGGAGCGTCTCTCTACCTGCTGGGACGAATCGCATTTGAAAATGAGAATTATGCAAGTGCTGAAAAGTACCTTAATAAAGCAGATGAACATGCACGGAAGGTGCAGTCAAAGAGTCTTCTTCTATACATCCTTATCTCACTCACGGATCTGAAAATGCATAACAAGCAGTTCGATGAAAGCAGGCAGCTGCTCGATGAAGCTGAAAGCCTGATTGAAGATATGGGAATACGTATTGGACAGGCGATGATTTTTCAAAGATATGGAAAACTGTACGCCACTTTAAATGAATATGATAAAAGCAAAATCGCTTTTGACAAAGCGGTAACAATCTTCGAGGAAATCAATACAAAACCTGATCTTGCCGAAACTCTCAACGCATATGGCAAGATGCTTCTCACCAAACCGAATGCGTCATCCGAAGACATTGACAGAGGAAATCAATGCTTGCTGCATAAGGAAGAGCTTTGCCGTGAAATGTGTATCATCGATAAGAAATCATAACACAGTTCCTATATTCTTCAACTTATTCCGGAGTAAAGAAAAAGCTACTTTGCTTCGCGAATACTTTCAAGAACTGCTTTTGCCACGGGAACCAAACCAAGAAATTCCTCAAGATCCCTGCACGGGTACTCGATGCAGTCCGCACAGGTGCTTAGGGAGCGCTTCATCGCACAAGGACGCATCGGACACTCGAAACAGTGAGAAAAATGAGCGCCTTCAACTGACTGGCAACCATCACAGTTGATATCGAAAGCAGTGAGATCCCAATTGAATTCTTTCGACCACTCGATTGCGACCTTTTCCCTGAGCGCCTGATCATTATCCTGAGTAGCCTGATAAGCCGGGCATTCTTCGCAATTCAACCCACAGTATGCAATAAGAGTCATTTTACACTCCATTCATCAATCGGATCTTGAACTCATGAACAAGCCTGCTGATCGGTAAACCCATGACATTGAAATAGCATCCATCCACTCGATCTACAAGCGCACACCCTAATCCCTGAATGCCGTAGGCTCCAGCTTTATCCATCGGCTCACCTGATGAAACGTACATCCTTATCTCTTCCACGGAAAGCGTTCTGAAGCGGACTCTCGTAGTTTCGACAAATCCGATATCAATTCCCTTTTCAGGCCAGATGATACAGACACCTCCATACACACTGTGCCATTTTCCAGACAGTTGCGTCAGCATATCGAACGCCCGGGCTGCATCTTCAGGCTTTCCAAGCAGCTTATCTCCGAGGACAACCATTGTGTCCGCTCCAAGAACAGGATGACCTTTCCAGGAAGGCAGAATATCGGATGCTTTCATTCTCGCCCAATGAAGAACAACATCAGAAGGTGAGCCGCTGAAATCACTTTCGTCTATGTTTCCGGGTGCCTGGACGTACGGTATGCCCGCCATTTCCAGTATTGCCTTCCGTCTTGGAGACCTGCTTGCCAGAACCAGGGGAACTTCAGTTTGTAACCACAAGATTCTGTTCACTTTCTCTCGGACGGTGATTCGATCATGATCGTGACCGGACCACTGTTAACAAGTTCCACGCTCATCATCGCTCCGAAGATACCTGATTGGATTGTAAGACCGCTGTGTTTCAGCATTTCGATAAAAAGATCGTATAGAAGTTCCGCCTTTCCCGGGGAAGCGGCATCAATGAAGCTGGGACGCCTGCCCTTTCCTGAATCAGCGTGCAGCGTGAACTGGCTGACAATCATCAGTTCACCATTCAAATCCGATATGGAAAGATTCATGTTATCACTTGAGTCTGGAAATATCCGCAAACCCAGTATTTTCCTGGACATCCATTCCAGGTCTTTATCAGTATCTTCTCTGCCAAAACCGATTAGCGCCAGAAGCCCCGGTCCTGTTTCGCTGACTACTTTTTCACTTACCGTTACAGACACTCTGGAGACGCGTTGAAGAAGAACCTTCACTGTTCGGTTTCTTCCATCTCTGTATCAAGGTTAATCTCTTCATGAAGAGAACCGGGAATACCGGCGGATAACGCCACAACAGTTCCGATAATACTGCCAAATGCCACAGGTAATCCAGCAAGCTGGCAGAATCTCCCAAGGCGTAGAGTTCGAACCGAATTGAGTCTGAAAGCAGCGAGACGAATGACTGATCCAGCTGCGAAAAGCACTGCTCCCGCCCATCGCAGAATCCAGGGAGAACCGTACGCTGTCAGCTGGAGAAGAAAACTGTCAACTACGCTGACAAGCAGGACAGCGTAGAATACAGTATAGGGGAGGCCTCCACGTCCTCCCCTGAATTTTGATTCAGCCGCGCTCCAGAACAGGTATATAAGAACAGTGATTCCACATATCTGGAATTCCCTGGATTGCCAGGGCAGGTCTTCAGGATGGATCACTCCCAGAACCGAAAGCACGGCTATGACAGCGATGATCAGCACAAATCTGATAATCATGGTAGTCTACAGAACTCCTGACCAGTCGTCCTCACCGGGAGTTCCGCCAAGTCCATCGTTGTTTCCATCGAGCAGGTTGCCGTATTGATCGGCAACGTTACCCTTATCATGATAATCCATCCTTCACAGGTTAGAAAGATAGAGTGGCTGAAAGCCGCCACTGGTCAAGACTGCTTCCGAGACCCATGAGATCAATCTGCACAAAATTACTCGGTGAGTATCCCACGCCGTACGTGAATGGGATTTCAGTATACGAATCGTCCGACTCAACCCTGGTCCCATCAGTGGTATACCACGGATCTTCAACGACAGTCCGCTCGGTTCCGTCACCGTATACGGTATATGTTGTCATCGGTGAGGCAGCAATCAGGTCTGTTGTCTCCACATCATTTT
This sequence comes from Candidatus Aegiribacteria sp., assembly GCA_030640155.1. Classification (GTDB taxonomy): domain Bacteria; phylum Fermentibacterota; class Fermentibacteria; order Fermentibacterales; family JCC-6; genus Aegiribacteria. Next base: position 3,649 of record DAOWJX010000136.1, read on the forward strand.
CCCAAACAAATCCGGGACTTGCACCAAGCCTGACTGATACTTTCGAAAGCACTCCAAATTCAAGCCCGACCGGGATGGAAATCCTGGTTGTGCTGCTTGTTGTTTGCGTTTCCTCAGTCTGAGACCAGGTACTCGTTGAGATGTAATCATCCGGATCAGAGAGTTCATCATCACCATCTGAATAAGTCTCTATTTCCGTATTTGACGTAGCATACTGCATGGTGTTTTCGTTATCATGAATCGAAAACAGCGTTCCAATGCTTATAATAAGAGCCTTGGCTGGGGTTGCCGAGATTTTAAACCCAGCTGTGAATAGACTATTACTGATATCTTTGCTTACATCTCCGGAACCTGTCATGCTTACATCTGTAGTTTCAATAAATGGACCGATGGTAACGATGTATGTTGAATCGGAATTAATTGAAAAATCCCCGGATGTGCCGTCAAGACTCATCGTATAGTATGCCCCGGCAAACTCCAGTTTCCAGCCCTCATCAATCTGGAACCCCATATCAAGACCGCCGCCAAATCTGTTGCCACTGGTAGATATGGTATAGTCTTCTGACATACTCCAGACGGAAATATCGTAAATATCGCTTTCGTCCGGAAGAAAGTCCTCTATTCCTGTTTCTTCAATTTCACTCGACATATCGGATGACAGCGAAGAAAACTGGAACATTCCACCGATTTCCAGTTTGTCGGTCATGGGTCCTCTTCCGGAAGCTGATATCTGCATACCATTCATAGTAGCTTTTTCAGTTCCGCTTGCATCGTTATCCATGAAATAGGTTTCTATTCCGTCTACTATATTCGAGTCAGATACTGTAGTTGAAAAGTTCAAATCACCACTGTTTATCTCTGATTCAGTCTGAAGCATCGAAACTCCAAGACCCAGTTTCAGAGACTCGTTTGGAGCCCACGCACCATATACTCCAGCAGATGTGCTCGTTGTATCTGATCTTCCTGATGCTTGCTGGTAGACTGTATGTCTGGTATCCAGAGTACCATCACCGTCGGAATCGTTATACTCCGACCATGTACCTTCAACTTCCCCCTGACCGGACACAAAGGTAAAGCCTCCCGGACCAGGAAGAGAAAGATCTTCCAGAATCCTGTCGTCCATGAATTCAGTCAGAATTCCCAGTCCGTAAGGTTTTCCGGTGGGAGACCAGCTACCACCAAGAAGGAATCCACCTCTGGTGCTGTCAGTTTCTTCGAATATCATATCAGTACCTGTAGATAAATTCGAAAGTCCTGTATAAACTCTTATTCCATCCAGATCAAGCAGCCTGTCGGGTACCGGTTGGACAAAGAGCATGCCTGAAAACCACAGGTCAAGATCATCCAGTATCATTCCTCCGGTAGACATGGACCGGAAGGATTGCGGCTGTGCGAACGTGATCCCTGTAACCACGATAGCCAAAAACGCAAGTATTTTCATTGATTGCTTCTCCTTTTAGGTTGTTCATCAGTTCCTGCCTGCATTTCCAATATAAGCACTTATACTGAGTGTCAAACAGTGGTAATATAAGGGTTAAATTAATTACGCGGAAATACTTTCCTTAATCTTACCTCGCAAGAGCAAACTTGATTAAATGAGTGGTTTCTCCTACTTTGAGCAGGATAATATATATCCCGGACGCAGCAGGTTTCCCGTTATCATCAAGCCCGTTCCAGAAGAAAGCTTCTCCCGGAAGCGGTGCCCTGAAGGAACCGGGACCAACAGCGGTTCTTACTGAGGAATGGATAGTCTGTCCAAGCAGGTCATACACCGTCATAGACACATCATTCGGTCCATTCATCATATCAAACCCTATATAGATATCTCCGGTTGATGGGTTTGGATATACTGATGGGCTTTCAGTTCCGGAAGTCTGATTAACGAATACCTGAATCTCCAGTCCTGCTTCTTCAAGTGTGCCGTAAACCGGAATAACACTGCCATCTCCCCCGCAGTCGTTTATGGAGAATGAACCCAGTTCTCCCGGACAGAATGCAAACCAGCCCGATTGATTCGTTTCAATCGTATAGATGGAATCACCCATAATTATGGTAAGTGGATAACTAGGGAGAAATGCACCTGAGTAACTATGTCTTACCGATCCTGTCAGTGAGCGGTATTTCAAGGCGGAAAAGGCGTTCAGAATTCCGTAACCTGTATCATTGTCAGGAGAATCCGCATTCAGGGCTGTGATTTCGAGAATATCAATGATTTCCATCATGGACCATTCAGGATGAGCCTGATGAATCGCACCGGCAGCCGAAGCAGCCAGAGGTGTAGCAAAAGAAGTCCCGTTGCTGAATGAGTATTGGGTTTCTCCCTGATAGGCCAGTACTACGTTCTCACCAAGAGCACATGCAGAAGGTTTTATTCTTCCATCATAAGTGGGTCCTCTTGAAGAGAACTGAGCAACATCCCCCATGACATCAACAGCTCCCACAGCAAACACGGAATCACCATCAGCTGGCGCTATCAGGGATCCTGAGTCGGGTCCACGATTTCCAATAGCGCTGAAAACGTGCATTCCTCTTGATGCGGCAGCATCTGCTGCAATTGTAGTAACGGCAGTGTTCCCGTCCATATCAGCATACGTATACCACTCTATATATCCAAGGGAATTAGAGACCAGCTCAGCACCGTTTTCCTCGACCCATTCAAGACCCTGAACCCAGTAATCTTCTTCAGCCTGGTATTCGTCACTGATATCTTCTGTTTTTGCCAGAATGAACGAAGCATCAGGTACTCCACCGCTGAAGGTGTCTTTGCAGTATCCTCCCAGGAGAGAGAGTACGGCAGTCCCATGATCAGACTGTCCCGGAGGATCCTCCGACTGCTGTGAGGGGTCATTGTCATCATTTATGAAGTCGTACTGCAGAATCACATTTATCTGCTGGAATACGATGTGTGTCAAATTGAAACCGGAATCAAGCACGCCTATTACTACACCCTGTCCTGTCCAGCCCCGTTCATGCAGATCATCCATATGAATCTGTGAAAGCTGAAAAGAGGTCAATCCTGATGCTGTTCCCGTAATCGAATGAAAAACAGGAGGTTGGTATGTGCTGATGGAAACAGGACTGACACGATCAACAAAGGACAGATTCTGTATACGATCAATATTATCAGCTGAAGTACATACACTCACAGCATTCAGATATCTTGAAGCTGTCCTGACGCTGCCGGATGGCATGAGTGACGCAACGTTCTCCACATAATCGATCCAGGGATCAAGATCCAGTTCGTCAGCCTCGAAAAGACCGGCAGAGATACGCCTGTCAAAGGATGGGGAATCAATAAGTTCAAGAGACTTAAGGGCTAGTCTATTCTCAAGGTCAGGACCTCTGTCCGTAAAGAAAACCCACCATACTCCGTTGTTATCAGATGGTTGATCGCCTGCGATAACGTGGCCGCTAACAATAAGGATTAAGAGAATCAGTTTCACAGAATTGGTATCTGCTGTATCAGGTATCTGATTGATCCCACCACTGCCAGACGTACCATTCTCCTGTGGAGTCCTGTCTGCATACGAATAGAGCTGACCCCGAAGCACAGAATCCTTCTACCCCGGTGGTATAAACCTTAAGATCAAAGGTACGCGGTAAAGCATACGATGTCTGGAGTGTATCACCTGTCCAGGGGTATTCCGTGGTTCCCGAGAGAGTCAGTTCAATCGAAGCGACTGAATTGAACATTGAGATGTGGTATTCCTCCTCAGAATCGATACCCCAGTACTCGTCGAGCACCCCGTCTCCGTCATAATCATAAAAATCTACTTCGAGAAGATGAAATTCGAAATCATCTCTGAAGCACGCAAGGTAATGATTCACATCTTTGCTGATGTAGGCATATTCAAGGTTCTTAAGAACCTTCCAGGCGCTGTCAACAGGACTGTAGTATTGAATCTGTCCGCCTTCCTCCGTATCGGGAGAGAATGGATTCCAGCATCCCGCAACAATGATTGCTGCAATAATTGCAGAAACAAGCATAGGGATTCTGCTGTTTCTGATATTTCTATAATATCGATTCATTTGTAAGACCCCCCGGTTCATATGGTATCAACACCAGAAGAGAACAATTGTTCCTGAACCTCGATTCGTCAACCCGGCAACCTTAGCCGGGTTTATTATTACAGGTGGCAGAAGTATCCCGCAAAAAAAACAGATTCCACGGTCTGTTGACGACGGTAATAATTGGCTTCATTTTTATGATAGGAGGTATCGTTGATTTATATATCACTGACACTGTTTATATCCCTTACGAGTAGTACTCCTCTCGACCAGGCAATTGAACTTTACCTGATGGGGGATATGAACGGAAGCATTACAGCGCTTGAGATCCTTCTTGGAGAGGAAGATCTTTCCTTAGATGAAGAAATTCGAGCCTATCACAGGCTTGGTGCTGCATACTATGGAATCGGTGAACCTCAAAAAACTGAATCAGCTTTCCTGAATGTTCTCCTTCTTGATCCATATTACGATCTTGGTCCGTGGGAAAATCCATCCCTCAGACAATTGCTCGATCTTGTAAGACAGGAAAGCATGGCTACAGTTCTTATCCAGGGAGAACCGGAGGGTGCTCTCGTGTTCATGAATGGTGATTATGTTGGAACCGCTCCATACATCCAGGACAACCTTATTGGAGGCCAGACTTACTCTTTCGCTATTCTTGCGGAAGGCTACAATTCAGACGTACTATCCTGTGCAACGCTTCCCGGACAGCTGCACACAATAATCTACGATATGTCCCTGATTTCTTCTGTAACCGAAGTTGCCTTCCTGGACACAACTGCAACTGAATCTCATTCTGATTTGATTCCCGATGTAATTGAAGGTACTTCAGGTGGGTCTTCAGATCTCCAGGAAGATTCTGGACAATCATCACCAGAGGAGACAACAAACGCGAGCTCTGTTGAAAGTATCGGATCCATGAACACGGATCAGCTGACTGAACTCCTCCAGGGTGGTATTCAGATGACTTCCCTTGGAAACATCGGTCCTCTCACTTCCGGGACTTTATCACAAACGGGATCAAGCGGTGACCAGGAAATTGAAAGAAATCCAACACTATTCGAGAACACAAATCAGACGATTGAGACAACGTCTGAAAGTCAGGCTCGAATGGTTTTCTCCGATATCAACATGGGAGATGATAATATTCTTCAGACAGCACCCGGTTCCACCTACAGTTCAAGAACTTCAACAGAATTATTGGAGGTTCTTGCTTCAGAGTCGAGTTCTCCGGCGTTTATTTATAACAAGCATCTACGTGCTGACCCTATCCTTGCAGGAACTGTGCTGATCGAAA
>DAOWJX010000069.1 GCA_030640155.1 Candidatus Aegiribacteria sp.
ACAGCGAAGTATTCGGTACATGTCTCACCTCCCGAAGTTCTGAAGACAACAGCATATAGTCCCGGAGAGGCCATTCCATCACTTGTTGAGAGATTCCATGTATAAGAACCGGACGAAGCATTTACATCAAGGATCTTCTCTCCATTAAGATTGAAAACCATTATCGAGGAGGACTGCCCCTCGGTCGCGTCCCACGCGAATGTGACTACTGAGGTGGCCGGACTGGGATACACTGCGAATTCATCGATGGAAGCAGGGCCTCCACCCGATGGCGGCATGGAGTTGTAATAAACTCCCTGTCCATCCGAGGATAAATAGAAAGTACCGTCAAGATCGGTTCTGTAGATGGTTATATCTCTGCCGTTCAATCTGTTAATAACTTCCGTGTGAGGATGGCCGTAAGGATTTCCAGCACCGACGCAGATGGCGGCAATCGAAGGATTGATCTCATCCAGCCATTCCGTGCAGGTAGATGTGAATGATCCGTGATGCCCAACCTTCAGCACATCTGCTGATATATCATCAATTTCTCCTGTTGAGAGCGCTCCCAGAATAACGTCCTCTCCACCGTCAATTTCGAGATCACCTGTAAAAATGAATGAAACTTCATCGTACGTAAGCCGGATAACAATGGAAGAGTTGTTTATGTTGGATGGAGACAGGGGATCGACAGGATGAATCACCTCAACCGCCAGCTCGGGACCCCAGTTCAGAATATCCCCTCTACGGGAAATAACGAATTCAGAGCCGTTGTTCATAATTGCTTCAAGATAGGTTTCGTAAGTCCAGGTGCCTCCATAGGGCCAGCCCGAATCGTATGCTGTCACAACCGGAAGTGTGTTATAGACGGATATCAACCCGCCGACATGATCGGCATGGAGGTGGGTGCCTACAACTCCATCAAGGTATGTAACCCCAAGGCTGTCCAGAAGAGGAAGCACTCTGTCTTCTCCGCAGTCCCATACGGGAGGAAAAGTACTCATCGGTCCCCCGTCGATCACATAATGCCTGCCGCCGGGTGTACATAAAATCATAGCGTCGCCGGAATACTCTTCGAATGTGGTGTCTATGAAAAATACAACAAGAGGGTCAGCCGCAAAGACAGAGTGAACCAGAAGTACAAACAGAACAACAGAAACCGTTTTCAAGTGGATTCTTTCAGCCTACTGAACGAAGGCTTTAATGAATGCCCAGCTGTTCTGCGCGAAAGAGTTCTCATAAACACTGTTCAGTGAGCCGGGTGTGCCGAAGTCACCATTCCCGAAAGTTATCGTGGATTCATCCCATGTTGAAGACGTGCTGGAGATCCACCCAGGGTTGATTCGCTCGCAGGAGTGACCCGCGGTTACAGGCCAGCTGCTTGTGTAGATTATTTCGTCTATAATTTCCCTGGAAGGGCTGCGCAGTGTCAGCCTGCCCGTATCGTTTATTGTGAAATTGCTGTATACATAGTCCGGAACAAGACCGCCGTTCATGGATTCCTCCCCGCATGCACACAGGACGTAATAACCATCCGGCGGCAGCAGATAAGTGGACATCGTTACTTCCTGTCCAAGAGCGTTTGAGAGAATCCATCCGGAAAGGTTAACCCAGTCTCCCGATCTGTTGTACAGCTCCACCCATTCGCCGTCCGTTTCCGTATAGGAAGCGAGGGGATGTGCCATGAATTCATTAATAACAACGATACCACTGGACAGGGTTCCTTCGCCACTGCCACCGGGTACAAACGGTGTAATCTGAGCAATCAACAGAATAGAAAGCAATATCATAGGCTACCTCCTTTGAAGCACACCATTCCGCGGCACGCTTCATCATATTTCATAGGAGTTTGAAACCCTTTTGTCAACTCAAGCTAATCCGGCTGTAAATAATCAAGGAACATAATTTTCCGTATCTGACAGAAGCCCTCCTCCGTCATGAGCCTGCAGAAGTACAGACCGGGGCTGACAGTGACTCCGGAATTGTCCTTCCCGTTCCATTCAACTGAATGATATCCTTCAGAAATACCGCCGTCGATCAGAGTTCTTATTTCTCTGCCTGCTATATCATAAATTTTCAAGATGACATTCGATTCGCCTGACAACTGATATGCTATAGTTGCTCTGTAACTGAACGGATTGGGACAACTCTGAAACAGAGCTGTCTCAATATCGATACTGGACTCGCCAGTACCGGTTGGAGCACAAAGCTCTACATCTCTTGAAGCCACAAGGCTGTCATTCTGCTGATCAATCACTATGAGATGAAGATCGTAATGTCCAAGTTCGAATTCAGCGGTGTTCCATACAGCAAGTATACCTTCGTAAACCTCATCTGCCGATTCCGAGATGAGATTCCAGTCCGAAGATCCGTCGAGAGCCCAGAACACCTCATACTTCTCGAAATCATTATCCGTGCAGTAAGGTCCGACATCCACCCAGCCGGAACCGGGTATGTCAATGTTCCCTGTTTCATATTCTGAATCAGTATCGAGCGCGGCGCCCATTGTCATGGCGGCTCCATAAGCAACAGGCCTGTACTGGAAATAGGAGTTGATGGATAGCAGTTCTGCGTGGTCACGGGCGAAGTTTGTGGTTCCGCACATCGCACCGCTTCTCGGTACGACTGTTGAATTAATCAGCAATGTCGTAGAGCTGTCCCATGCCGTTACAAATGTCGAACACGAACCGTTCACGAAACAGTAGGTCCCCGTTCCAACGGAAGACACCGAACTAGGGAAACCATCAGCAATGCAATTGTAAGCGACTACGGTGGAATTCTCCTTTGCGTGCGATTCGCCCCAGTAACAGTCGTATATATTGAGATTGATACTGTCGTAGGCGTATATGCACCATTGATGGGCATAACAGCCGGTCAGTTTCAGCAGTCTGTCCGTAATGTTGCTCACTCCTGACAGCAGGAACTCAGCATAATAGGTATACTGTGAAATACCAGTCAGATCCACTGTACCCTCACCCATAATCCTGAGTGTAATGTTTATAAATGAATTGAACACCTCAGCACTGCTTCCCGGCCAGCTTTCTATGCCCCACATGACACCGCCGCAGTTCTGGAAATGCACGGTATAGCCAACTCCCGACAGCTCGCTGATGTCGGCAGAACTGAATGTATAATCAGACACCGAGATCCAGTCCGGGAATGAGTAAGGCAGAAGAGTATCCCCTTCAATAAAACCGAACCACGGCAGCATCGTGTCGCATTCACAGTACGACACCTGACAGAAATCATTAACAGTGAAATCACCGATCATATCTGATCCGTGGATGTTTACTTCCGAGTTGTCGAAAAACTGTCTGAAATTCCAGAACGGGTAATCAGTATCGACTGAAAGGAACTCCGTATTATCGTACATTACCGTCCGATACACCGTGTTCGCGAATATCTCCGAGTTGCCTACGGCTTCGAATCTTGAGTTTCCGTACATTATATGCGGATACTGTGAATTGTATTCCTGCGAAACATACAGATATCCATTATCCAGTATGACCTGGCCGTTTTCCATTTCATAAAGGGCTCCGATAAGTGTCAGTTTCGCTCCATTGATGATATGGAGCAGCCCGTCTCCCGATACAAGCACATTACAATCAAGAGTCTCGTCCTGCGATATCGTCATTGTATCTGTAATCGTTAAAGTGTAGTCAGAGCCATAGGAGGCCATCCAGAAATCAATATCCTTCGAAGACGCCTCATCGTTCAGATCCGCCATTACTTCTCTGCCATTCAGAGCAGAACGCATCTCAGCTCCGCTGGATTCAGCATGACATACATCCTGCGGAAACAGAACAACAGCACAGATGAGTAAGAACATTTCACACCTCCCTGTATTTCGTTCCTCATGAACCAACTCTCCTGTGTTGTTTCTAAAACATCTATGTAACCGAAATACTTTCCTCCTGTAACATTACGTAACAATTCCCAATATATCCCGCTGCGTGTCCCCCATAAACACAACACTCTGACGTGTGTCTCCTGGTTGCACTGCGTAAATTCAATACTATTAATCAGATGAAGAACCGGAGGAAGAGGTATGGTCAATTACTGCGTTTCCTGAAGATGTACGTATACTTCCCCTTTTCTGACGGGCTGAACAGGCTGTCCTCCGTTACACAGCTGAGGATATTCCGACCGCTCATATGGTGATCGCTGAAGGACATGATACCATCAGGCCGGAGAACTCTCCGAAGTTCTTCAAGAACCGCTCCTGGATCTCCCAGCAGGTGAAATACATCATAAAGGAGAACAACGTCGATACTTTCGTCTGGTATTCCGGTTGAACAGTCGGAACAGATAGTACTGATGTTGTCCAGCTTCAGCTTCGATGCTTTCTTCTCTATCATATCCAGAGCGAGCCGGACCACATCCTGCGCGTAGACTTTCCCTTCATCCCCGACTGATTCAGAAGCAATGAAAGTGTAGCTTCCGTGTCCGCATCCAAAATCAAGTATATGATTCCCCTGTTCGATATTCACTTCTTCAAGAATCCTGTTTCTCGGACGTAACAGATCTCTGCATCTCATTAGAGACGACATGATATAGAATGCCGTATTCGGCATCGGTCTGTTCATACACTGGCTCCTGTCAGATGAAATCCTGTTGATATCGCATCAGGTTTCAGAATTGTTCCTTCGGCAGAATTGCCACAGTAGAACGCTGTTCAGTATTCCATCTCCATAGGCAGTATCAATTCTTCCGTTTCAAGGGTAAAACCGGCGTCATCAAATCCCGGCGGTCCGGACAGCATGCTCCCTCTTACACCGTTGGATATGCAGTAACCCTCCGTAGGTTTACCGAAGAAATTCCTGTTATTAGTTCCGTCTCCGTTCTCATCATGAAATGCCGATACCGCATACTCACCGAACGGAAGATCAGTGAATACGAGTTCAACGGTTTCCCCTTCAATAACCGACATGTCTTTTCTGTAAGCGGTGTCCGGATCTCTCAGGAAACCATCTTCCGATGCCCACAGCGCCACTCGAACGTTTCCATCACAGTTCCGCAGAGCTTCAATGGTGACCACTATTGTTCCGGTCTGTTCTTCTGTGCCGGATTCGGATTCAACGACTGCACCGAATACCGTCACCGGAACAAGAAGTAGAACCAGTAGCATTCCTTCAATTACAATTCTCGCCTTCAAATCATGCCTCTTTTCCCTTCGATCGTTCACTTGTCTCTTTGCTTCAATCACTTAAGCTCTATTCAGGATCAATCCTCTAAGAACTCCCGAGCAGCTTGAAACGCCTGTTCGCTGCTCGTTTCTATATCAGGTATAACGCCCCTGCCATCAAGGCGAACGCCATGCCCGGTAAGGTAATCGATAGTAGGAACCCATAGCATCCAGCCTTCGCCGATCTCATGCTCTGTGATCAACAGCATTGTAGCAGCGGTTCGCTCGCCTATGATAGTGGCTCGACCGATTTCCTGAAGACCCGCGGCAAGCGGTTCACAGGCGGAGGCTGTTCTCCCGTTAACCAGCACGACGACTGGCCCGTCGTAGATGGGATCGACAGGCTCGATCGTACCCACGAATGCACCATGCTCTTGTATCAAGGAATTGAACTCATCCTCAGAGGATATGGATGTCACTGTCACTAATGGAAAGTCATTTAAATCGTGTGCAAATACCCGGGATCGAGCTCTGCGATCAAAGAACACGCCTATATCTATTGAAGACTCGACGAGATGAGCGGCGACCCTAGCTGATATGTGGGTCCCACCGGGGTTGTCACGCAAATCGATTATGAGACCGCTAGGATTTCGTACAATAATGTCGGAAAAGGCTTTGTCGATTTCATTGTAAGAGTCTCCTTCAAAAGTCGCAATACGAAGAGTTACTATTCCTTCATTATCAGTAATGCTGATGGCTTCGTTCATACCCGCTGTGAGTGGTGATGTAGAGGACATTTGTGCAAACCTGTCCTCATACTCGGGATCGAGTTTGCGTCCTACATAGCAATGGGAAAATGTAAGATTTCTAGAAGCGAACATCCATGCCATCACGAATTCAGCATCATCCCGTGCCTTCCTGCTGCCCGATCGAAGTCGCTGGAGAAAGCGTTGTGTCTCGGGAGTTTCATACGCGGCGGGATCAAAAAGGTTCGCTTCAAGCACGGCATCTATCCGGTCGACCAGGGCAGGATAATCCGTACCCGGAAAATCGCTTGCGCTGGCCGGTGCGATAGTCATAAGCCCGAACAACCGCTCTTCATCCATTAAACGTAATTCAATCGGTTGATCATAAGAATAGAAGTCGGTGTGCAGTGTCGCCCGGGGCGTTTCCAGCACGCCGCGAGTTGCATGACCTGCGACCGGAATCGGACCATGCCAATGCAGAAAAGCTCCACCCGGAACTTTCCTGTCCCCGATCAGATTGACGTAAAAACCAGGCAAACCACCCAGCAATTCACCTGCAGCCCGCGGACGACTATTTGCCCGGAAACCGCCCTCGGTAGGCTCTGCTGCAATCAACGCGGTCGTGGAACCGCAGAACGGACCAATTCCGCGAACGTGAATGGTAATAGCGTACAGACCGCTTGGAACACCCTCCAAGGCTCCCGGCGGCTGGTCTTTGTGCGGAACAGGATTGACACATCCGAATACAATCAAGCAGTTCATACATGCAACCAGCCGTATAATGTTGCTTCTCATTGCGACACTTCCTAAATTGGAAAAGGTGTTTATACAAAAATAATTTCTACTTACATCAGGATATTCGTTTTCAAATCAGCTTATTTCTCCTTCTCCAGCTTCTGCAGTTCCTCGGTAACGTTTTTATTCCCGATTTTGATATACTGCTCGGGAGGAATAATCGGTTTCTCAAGCTTTGCCTGTGTCCCGTCGGATATCCGCCCGTCGGTTACCAGTTCCCCTCCGGCCTTCCGCAGAAGCTTGTTGTAATGCATCAGAAAAGGTTTGAGAATCAGCATGGGACTTGCCAGTATCCCGCCGCCGTCTCTGTAGATCTCCGCCAGAATCCTGCTTCCGGTATTCCTGGCGATTCTTCTGAAGAGAAGTTTGAGAACCTGGAAATGCTCCATTCCGGTAAATCCGCAGTTCGAGATCACAACGAAATCCGGTGAATGACCGGTCCGCCACGGATGTTTGCACTCGCCGTTCTCATCCTTTTCGATAAAAGGTTCAAGACGGGGAAGTATCCTGTCCATGAAATTCTTCATTATCCCCGTCACGTTATCCACGTAAAGAGGTGTTGCAAAAACGACTATATCCGCCGAGTACTTCTCCAGCAGTTCCTCCATATCATCCTGGACAACGCATTTCCCGGGTGTTTTGAACCAGCAGGCCATACATCCACTGCAATGCCTTATTTTCTTGTCGACCAGAAGAATATTCTCGGTTTCAGCTCCAGCCTTCCTTGCCCCGGCAAGGAAATTCTCAACCATTACGTGAGTATTGCCGGCCGCACCATGCGGACTTCCGTTGAATGCGACTATTTTCATGTCTTCTCCTATTCCTGTAAATGATCGTTATCTTAACAGCGTAAAGATAGAACATATCTTAACATTGTCAAGATGCATATATATTTGTAGATTCATACTCATGACAGGAAGGTGGAAACCGTGGCTGAAACCGGCAGAACTGACAAATACCATCACGGCGATCTCAGGCAGACTCTAATGAACAACTGTCTGAAACTGATAGAGGATAAGGGCGTTTCAGGTTTCACTCTCAGAGAAGTCGCGAGAATATCCGGAGTCTCCGCCGCCGCTCCGTATCATCATTTCAGGAACAAGACCGAACTGCTGGCTGCAGTTGCTGTAATGGGCTTCAAGATGCTCGATGAAGCGCAGCGGAAAGCATCTCAACAATTCAGCAATCCCGGGCATAAGCTGAAAGCTCTGGGAAAATCTTACGTGATGTTCGCTGTGAATCACAAAGTCTACTTCCATGTGATGTTCAGAGCGAACAATGAACCGCTGTGGGAGAACGCGCAGGTGATGAATGCCGCAAAACATGCTCTCAGCCATCTTGAGAATACCATTCGTGAATTGTATCCGGAAGCGGAGAAAGGCAACAGCAGTCATTTTCAGGCAGCTGTGCTGACATGCTGGTCGATGGTTCACGGTCTGGCTTCTCTGTGGGTGGACGGTCCGCTGAGAGCGGCAGAATCAGGCAAACTGGAGATCGAGAAACTTATCGATCTCATTCTCGGTCAGGCTATGACGCACCGGAGTTTCTGACAGTTGTATTCTTTAAGAGGTAATACAGGATTAGCTGAGTTTATTCATGCGTGCTGTTCTCGTCCATTCTCAGAAGACGGACATCTTCGATATCCTGATTTCTCCCTGATACTTTTTTTGAAGCGATTAGATCTTCTTTTGATAAAAGGTGAAGTTC
>DAOWJX010000037.1 GCA_030640155.1 Candidatus Aegiribacteria sp.
AACATCAGGAAGAAACAGGATATTCGACGTATTGCTGAAGAAGCCTCCAGATTGAGTGTGCCAATCAGGATAGGAGTCAACTCAGGCAGTATTCCAGGAGACCTCAGGGACAGGTACGGAGGAGTGAACAGAGAATCTATGTGGGCTTCAGCAAGGAGACATCTGGATCTGCTGGAAGCTTCCGGTTTCAGAGATATCGTACTTTCTCTTAAATCCAGCGATCCCATGTTAACAGTGGCTGCCAACAGAATGGCATCAGCGGAATGTGATTATCCTCTGCACCTTGGTGTTACTGAAGCAGGACCACAGCTTACTGGGAGTGTAAGGAGTACCGTTGCCCTGACACTTTTACTTGCAGAGGGAATTGGCGATACCATACGGATCTCATTGTCCGGAAATCCGGAAAAGGAACCCGCTGTCGCATGGGAGATTCTCTCATCTCTTGGAATCCGGAGAAAATTTCCGAGGATAGTGTGCTGTCCAACATGTGCCAGATCCCGAATAGATGTGGAGAAACTGGCTGTATCTGTTCAGCAGCACCTTGCCGGAGTAGAAGGTGATTTTACATTAGCGATTATGGGGTGCGAAGTTAACGGACCCGGAGAAGCTCGAGAAGCGGATATCGCACTGATCGGAACCCCCTCCGGAGTTCAGCTCTTTGTTAATGGAACAAATACTGGAGAACTTGAGGTGTCCGATCTCGTCGGTCATCTTGACAGGGTTGTAGATTCATACATTCGAGAAAAACGCGGAAATTCAGGAGGATGTGACTGTGGTTGCAAAGAAAACAATTCAGATTCAACTTGAAAGACTTGCCGAGGAGCACTTTGAAGAGCTCGATGTGCGCTTCACAGATGCTCTTGGGAACTGGCGCCATGTCACTGTACCGGCTTCAGTTGTCGATGAGGAATTTTTTCATCGAGGGATAGGTTTCGATGGCTCCACATTGAAAGGCATGACCCTTACGGAGTCGGGAGACCTGATTCTTCAACCCGATCCCAGGAGAGTATTCGAGGATCCATTTACCACGAGAAAAACACTTGTTGTATTCGCTGATATAATACATCCTGATACGGGTAAACCTTTTTCAAAGGATCCAAGAGGAGTAGCCCGGAAAGCAGCCGGTTATCTGAGATCATCAGGAATGGCGACAGACAGTTTCTGGGCACCGGAGTTCGAGTTCTACATTTTCGACAAGGTATCCTTCTGGATAGAACCCGGTAATCAGGGTTACTGCTTGAAGAGCATTGAGGCGCCTGAAAACTCGATAAATCCGGATTCAAAAGGTTTTGTTCATTCAGGAGAATCAGGGTATCACATGATGTATCCTGTAGATAGCCTGCATGATATAAGATCTGAAATGGCGTTTCATATGCAGAAGGCAGGTATGCAGATCAAGTACCACCATCATGAAGTCGGTAGAATGGGACAGAGCGAGATAGAGGTCAATTTCGCCCCTTTCCTCAGCGCGGCTGACAATGTGATGCTGGGTAAACATATAATTCGCAATGTTGCTCTTAAACACGATCTATCCGCAACCTTCATGCCGAAACCGATTGAGGGAGAGCCAGGTTCCGGTATGCACTTTCATCTGTTCATGACGAATAATCAGAACAGGATCTTTTACGATAAGCATAGGTATTGCAATCTCAGTAAAATCGCTCTCAGCGCGATTGCAGGAATTCTTCACCATGCTCCCGCCATCTGCGCGTTTTCAAACGCTACTGTCAACAGTTACCGGAGACTTGTACCAGGACAGGAAGCACCGGTATACCGATTCTTCTCAGGTCCTAACAGAAGTGCTTCTATAAGAGTGCCCTCTTACGCGAGAACACCGGATTCAATGAGGTTTGAATACAGGGTTCCTGACGGAAGCGGAAACCCATATCTATCCATGAGCGCAATACTTATGGCAGCGATTGACGGTATGAAGAAGAAAATGAATCCGCAGAAGCTGGGATATGGTCCAATTGACGAAAACGTGTTCTCCCCGGATTTTGACAAGAGCGGTCTTCCTGTGCTTCCGCAAATACTGGAAGAGGCTCTTGATGCTCTGGAGGAAGACAGGGAGTTCCTGCAGGAAAATGATGTTTTTGCGTCCGAATTGATAGATGATTACATAAAGGTAAAGCGCGAAGAAGCTTATAGTTTCTACGGAAGCCCGCATCCAAGAGAGCATTCACTGTATTTCAGTTTATAACAGAGAGGATATTTGATGAAAAAACTATTGACCCTTACATTCCTGATTCTGCTGATCTCGTGCGGTGCTCAGGAATCTCCATCGGAAGAAGTCGTTGATGAACCAGTAACCACCACTGAGGAATACGTTCTTCCGGATGCTGATGTTTATCTGACAATAACCGATTCCATCGGAGTAGAGCTTGGCGACAGCAACTATGTATTCGGCAGCATAGCAGGAGTCAACATTACTCCTGAAGGTGATGTAGCAGTACTGGATAGGCAGAAAAATTGTGTCAGCATATTCTCTCCATCAGGAGAATTTCTGCAGCGGATTGGCCGCCAGGGCAGCGGTCCGGGTGAGTTTCTGCTTCCTACAGGAATGGCTTTCTTCCCTGATGGTGGAATGGTTGTTTCCGATGGTATGGGAGGCAAGCTTATCTATTTCAACTCCGATCTTGAATATGATTCGGATTTATCTGGCTTTTATCCTTCGCCACCTGGCAATATTTCAGGGCTGGAAGGTGGGGTTATCATCGGAATGAAACCCGATTTCCAGCAGAATGAAGAAGGCATGCTAATGGGTTTCGCCATTGCGAGATGGGAGAAGGGTGATGCTGAACCAGCAGTGGTTTATCACTCCAGCGCGTCTCCATTCGATCCTTCGGATCTGAGTTCGATGCAGGATGATATACTCAACTTCGGAATTACCCCAGAAGGAATCGTTTTCACTGCATCCCTGTCCACTGAAATGTATGAGTTCACTGCATGGAGCCCCGAAGGAGAGGAACTCTTCACGGTAACCGATGAGGATTTCGCACGGGCGCGAAAAACACAGGAAGAGATTGAATTAGAAGCTGAAATAGTAAACAACTTAATGGTTCAACAGGGAATGCCTGAGTCAATGGCAAACTGGGAACCGGATCCGTATCGAACTGCAGTAGGCGGTTTTGGTGTTGATGGACAGGGCAGGCTATGGGTCACAAAGGGAACAACGGAGACACCTTCCTTCAATATCTACGATCTGGATGGGAATCTTCTTTTTACTGCGGCGCTTGATGCCGGAGAGAGAGCAAGTACATGGGGGATTGTCATAGAAGGGGATAAATTCATAGCGTTCGACGCTGATCCTGAATTTTATCCTCAGATATTCATAGGGGATCTGCCGGAATAATCGGCTGAAGAAGAGCCCTTACAGGGGAGCCGTCTCCAGATTCTATTCTGAGGGGTAGGCAGATCAGCAGGTATTCCCCGGATTCTATCTCACTGAGCCACAGGTTTTCCACGATGGGAATGGATGCTTCCAGAAATATTCTGTGAGCGTTAGGTGATTCAGGCGGATCGACGGATACTGAATCGATTCCGAGTAGAGCGATTTCCATTTCACGAGCGGCTTCAGCTGCCGAAACCGTTAGTGAAGGATAGTCCATAAAATCTTCGGTCCGATTCGGAACTGAAGAAGCCGTTTTCAGCAGGAGTGCTTTTCCCTTCAGTGAAAGCCCCGATAGTACACCTTCATCGATTACCTTTCTGCTGCTGCAATCCACCACGGTAGCAGGAAGAATAAGCTTCGTCAGAGGAATATTATCCACGGTTGTATCACAATGGGCAAGGTGAGCGGGAGCGTCCATATGTGTCCCCGAGTGGGAGCTCATCTTCAATCCTGATGTAACGAATCCATCGGCAACCGTTATAAGTCTTCGATTGAACTGCTCATCCCCCGGCCAGAATAGAGTCTCTTCTGAAAGAGGCCGTGTTATGTCTATCATTTCATCCGGCGTGAGCGAATACACTTTTTTCATCGGTTACCTCACTATTTGAAATAATTCCTTCTCAAACCAAAGGCGTAAAACATCAAATTTGTATATAATCATTTATGCTGAATAATCAGTTCTGGGTAAACCGGAGAGAGGGAAGAGAAAATGAACCGTGAAGAAATTCTTGAATTCGTACGTCGTAATACCACTTCGTTCATGGCTACGGTAGATGTGGGTAAACCTCGTGTTCGGGCGATGGACACGCCGCACATTGACGAGAACGGCCTCACATTCTGTACCGGTACCGGCAAGGATATCTGCAAACAGCTGCTTGCCAATTCCTCGGTGGAACTCTGCTACTGGAGCATGGAGGAAAAGCTTCAGCTGAGAATTCGGGGAGATATGGAAAAGCTTGATGATGAAGAACTCAAGAAGCACATTGTTGAAACGAAATTCACCTTTCTAAAACCT
>DAOWJX010000290.1 GCA_030640155.1 Candidatus Aegiribacteria sp.
GGCCTGAGAATGCTTGCGATGGAAACCGGAGAAGTGCTGGGCATTCGAATACCGGGAGCAGAAGAAGCAACTTACTCAAGAATCTCATCCGGACAGAGCGACCTGTTTCTTGCTGAAAAATCATCCGGAGGCTTCACCGTTCTGGATTCAACGGGAAATATCATTACTGATAACTCCTGTTATTACTACCCATCCTGGACTGAGAATGGATGTATCTTATGCTCGCACCTGGAATTTTCAGGAATGTTTCCCGCATCTGGCGATATTCTGATTATTGATCCGCGAACGGGAGATCAGAGGAGCATACCTGTATCGGGAATTCCACTGAACCCTGTCTCTACCGGTAAGGCTGGAATAGTCTGGACAGACGGCGCCAGCGGTAAACTTGCAGGTTTCAATGTAGAGCCGTTTCCAGCCGTGGAATATCAACCAGTAACGGATGATCCAGAAGGACATATCGACGTTCCGTACATGCATCAGAGATGGGATACACCTGACTGGTTCAACGGAAGCTGGTCATGCGGACCCACATCTTGCATCATGGCTGTTCAGCATTACAGAATGCTCACTCCGGATTCCATTTGGGTTTCATATCCACCACCGGGGCACTGGAGCATTTGGGGTAATTACATTCCCGAAGAATACACTTTTCTGGGTTATACATACGATATCTGGGGAATCAGCCCGGGAGATGTATGGGTTCAGGGAGCCCACGGTTTTATCTGCCGTGAGTTTGGTGGAGCATACTGGAATTACATGGTGGATTTTCTAAATCAGCATGAGGTGAGTTCCGCGTGGGCGGGAACTTCATGGTACACACTCACTGAACAGGTCGACAACGGGTATCCGGTCGTCTGCTCCAGCACTGTGCTCGGGTCGGGTCACATCATCATCCTGAACGGTTACTATGCAAATCATACAATTATTACTAACGATCCATTCGGAGACGCGAACGAGAGCGGATGGGGTAACTACTACAACGGGAAGGATGTCCTTTACGACTGGCCCGGATACAACAACGGTCATGTTGAAATAGGAATCAGTCAGCTTTTCTATGCGCATGCTCAGATTCCAATCGAACCCGACACACTGGTGGACGACTGCTGCAAAGGGTTTTTCAAATATGGAAACTGCATGTACTGGCACCGGACCGGAAACGGTTACGAAGGGAACGCATGGTGGACATGGTCAACAGGTGCTCTGCCGGACACCTGCATCGCGCAGTGGCACCCTTTCCTCCCCGGAACAGGTGATTACATCGTATCTGTATACATCCCTCCTGACTATACGACGGCAACCGGTATCTATGTAATCCAAACCTCCTCAGGTCCGGTTGAGATCATTCTCGATCAGGGACTGTACAGCGGGGAATGGGCAGTACTCGATACATTCCATCTTTCCGATGATGCCTGGCTGAAGCTGGGTGATTACACCGGAACAGTAGGGCAGTATATAGCTTTTGACGCAGCTCTTTTCAGCCCGTCCGGAACTGGAATAAGCGATAACTTCGGTTCAGATCATACAGGTATCAGCCTTTTCCCGAATCCCTGCCGCGAAACAGCAAATGTACTTCTTCCCGCCGGCACTGAAGGAGCGACAATCTCTCTCTATGACACTTCCGGAAGACTTATTTCAAAAACATCTATCAGCAACTGTCAGAACACTGTTCAGATTGACGTTTCCTCTCTTTCCTCCGGCCTGTACCTGCTGAAGGTAAGCGTTAACGGATCTTTAAACGGGACATTCTCCAGGCTTCTGACTGTCTGCCGATAATGGAAAACATTACATGAACTGTCCCAAATGCGATCATTTACAGGATGATTCGAATACCGAGTGTATCAGGTGCGGTTTGATCTTCGCTAAATACAGAAAACGTGATCTACCTGAGCAGTTCTCACAGGTAATACAGAAAGAGGATGGATTCGGAAAATCAGTGTTCAAATATCTGCTTTATACAAAACCCAGGATAGAACATCTTGACCTCTACGGTCGGATCTTCGTTTTTGTGTTCCTCTTCATCTGGAGCTGGTGGTTCGTTCTTTCCCCGATCGAAAACAATTACTCGATAAAATCCTTCATGCATCTGGTGAATCTACCCTTTCACGAGGCCGGGCATATAGTATTCAGCCCTTTCGGAGATTTCATTACTTCTCTTGGAGGCAGTCTAGGTCAGATTCTGATGCCGCTTATTTGTCTCTGTGTTCTGCTCATCAAAACCCGTGATACATTCGGAGCATCCATCGCGCTGTGGTGGCTGGGAGAGAACTTCATCGATATGGCGCCATACATAAATGACGCAAGAGCGCTTCAGCTTCCTCTGCTCGGTGGAAACACGGGAGCTTCCGCTCCGTACGGATTCCATGACTGGCAGTATATCCTCAACGAATCAGGTCTTCTAGAGAAGGATCACCTCATTGCTGTACTGTCGTTCTCAGCAGGAGTTGTACTTATGGCGGTTTCATTCATCTGGGGAGGTCTGGTGCTCTACAGACAGTTCAAAGCTTCTTGAAGCAGATCCCCATTCACCGGTATCGGGGAGGATACATTTGCTCTATTTACTGACAGCGGTTTTTTGCAGCGCTTCAATCACTCTGATCTTCCATATAAGCGAGAGCCGTGGTATGAACAGATATGTTGTCACCACGGCAAACTACCTTGTCGCATCTCTTATATCTCTGGCTTTCATGTTATTCGGGAAGCTTCCGGAATCATCCTGTTCAGGAGCGGCCAGGGCATTTCTGAAAGAATTTCCCGATGTTATGAAGGGTAGTACTTTCAGTCCTGCCGGAAGTCTTGGATGGGCTGTCATCGTTGGTATCTCAGCCGGCGTACTGTACTATCTGGGTTTCATCTATCTTCAGAAAGCTGTGAAAGAAAGCGGCGTCAGTCTTGCGGGAAGTTTTTCCAGGATGGGAATACTTGTTCCAATGATCCTTTCAGTTCTTCTATGGAAAGAACTGCCTTCAAGCCTGCAGTGGGCCGGAATATGCCTGGCTCTCTTTTCCATACTCCTTGCCAATATTGACCTTTCCAGACCCGCTGGATTTCTTTCAGGATTCCAGCCTGTACTGATAATGCTGTTCATGATCGTCGGGCTGGCGGAGTTCAGCAACAAGGTCTTTCAGAAATATGGCGTACTGGAGGCTAAAAGCCTGTTTCTTTTCTTTGTTTTCACTACAGCGCTCCTGATAAGCACATGGAAAACCGTCCGTAAGGGGGAAAGACCGAGGTTTTCAAACATAATCACAGGATTTGCTGTAGGAGTTCCCAACTTCTTCGCATCGTTTTTTCTTATACTTGCTCTTTCAAGACTCCAGACCGCGGTGGTTTTTCCATTATACAGCGCTCTTACCATCGTCCTCATCAGTCTTTCCGGCTGGATTCTATTCGGTGAGAAACTTAAGAAGCGTGAAAGGTTTGCCGTGACCCTGACAGTAGCAGCACTGGTACTGGTGAATCTGCGATCATGAGCAGAACCGCGCTTACCGCAGCTGAAAGAACCAGATTACTGGGGACCCAGTCAATCGGCAGGCTTCTGTTCAGACTCTCCGGTCCTGCCATGGCCGGAATGCTTGTCAACTCAATGTACAATCTTGTCGACACGATCTTTGTCGGCAAGGGAGTGGGTACTCTCGCGCTTGCCGCTCTTGCGGTCTGTTTTCCCATTCAGATGTTCCTGCTTGCGGTTGCCCAGACAGTCGGGATAGGCTCAGCATCAATAATCTCAAGAAAACTTGGCGCCGGAATGGAAAAGGAAGCGGGCAGAATCGCAGGGGGTTCATTCGTACTTGTATCTATACTCGGGTTAAGCATATCCGCAGCCGGTCTTCTTTTTCTTGACCCGGTACTCAGGCTGTTCGGAGCCAGCGACCAGATCCTCCCGTATGGAAGGGATTACCTCTCGATTATTCTATTCGGGGGAATCTTCACCGCCATAACAGTATGCTCCAACAATATTGCTCGATCAGAAGGTAATACCCGAGTGGCGATGATCAGCATGTTCATCGGCGCGGGTGTGAATATAATTCTTGACCCCATATTCATCTTCGGTTTCGGAATGGGTATAAGAGGCGCTGCTATCGCTACGGTAATCGGGAAGATCTGCGCCTTTACCTGGATCATTAGATACTTCCTTACCGGAAAGAGCCATCTGAGGTTCAACACCAGCCACCTTCTGCCCGGATTGCGGCAGTCACTGAGTATACTCAGACTTGGATCACCATCATTTGCCAGGGTGGCCGCCGGAAGTGTCCTAGCCATAGCCGTGAACAACACGATCATGCACTACGGACATGAAGTTCATCTTGCAATTCTGGGTGTAACCAACAGGATGATGATTTTCGCGCTGATGCCGCTGTTCGGACTTGTGCAGGGTCTTCAGCCGATTGTCGGTTATAACTATGGAGCAAAACTGTACGGGAGAGTGATGAAGGCCTTGAAGTACGCGATTATATCAGCAACTATTCTGTGTACTTCCTACTGGCTTCTTTTCGAGCTGGCTCCGGGGTTCATGCTGAGCATGTTCAGTAATGATACCGAGCTTATTTCTTCCGGCGCCGGTATTTTCCGAATTCTCGTTGTACTGATGCCGTTGATCGGATTCCAGGTAATGGGAGCAGGTGTATTCCAGGCTCTGGGTAAGTCGGCTACTGCGCTTCTTCTATCTGTTTCAAGACAGATTCTCTTCCTCGTACCTCTTACCCTTCTCCTTCCTCTCCTTATTCGACCTTCTTTGAATGGTGTATGGTATGCATTCCCTGCAGCTGATCTCCTTGCGGCAACCGTAACAGGTCTCTTTTTCTACAGGGAAATCAAGAAGATGAAATCGCTTCTCTAATTTTGAGAAATAGAAGGCAAATTCGTTCTCTCAACTGAAAGAACACTGACTGAAACAAAATGCGGGAGGAGCATTACCGCTCCTCCCGCTCTTTTGTTCACCTGTTTATCTATATCTGTTGCAGAATCTCTTCAAGCGCGTTTACATACTGTCCAATAGTAGGTGTGGTTCCGACTATCCTGTTAATTTCAGTTCCGTCGGCTTTTGCTATAACAATACATGGAATTGCTGATACGTTGTATTGCATGGCGTAAGGTCCGCCCTCGGGGGTGTCGACATCCAGCCTTAGCAGAACGAAGTTGGATAGGACCGGATGCATCTCCTCGCTGGTAAAATACTCTTCTCCAAGAGTTACGCATGGACCGCACCAGTCGGCGTACATGTCAATCAAAAGAGGCTTGCCTGATATTCCCGCTTCGGCACTGGCTGCGTCAAAATCATCATTGAACCATGTCAGTTCTTCCAGATGTTCGCTGCCGTCCTCTGTGACGGGAGTATCATTTTCAGTCTGGCCGCACGCCATTGAAAGCATTCCGGCAAGCATGAGCACTGTCAAATGTTTTTTCATTCTCATCCTTTCAGGATATGTACATGTCTTCATTTCAGCGTATATATACAAAAATACTCATGTATTGTTCCATACGTAACAATCAATCCGCATATTTAGGAGCCTGTTATGAGACCGGTCACACCTCTTTTAACTGTTGACGCAATCATCGAACTGCCGGATGAACGGATAGTTCTCATAAAGCGGAAATACCCTCCACTCGGCTGGGCACTCCCGGGAGGCTTTGTTGATCCAGGGGAAAGCCTTGCTGAAGCTGTCAGAAGAGAAGCGTTCGAAGAAACATCACTGAATATCGAATCAGTTAGATTATTTCACATCTATTCAAAACCCTGGCGTGATCCCAGAGGTGATACTGTCAGCGTGGTTTACTGCTGCAGAGCTGAAGGTATTCCCTCAGGAGGAGATGACGCTTCTGTCGCTGCGGCATTCAGTCCGGAATCTTTTCCTCCTGACATTACTTTTGATCACGGGAAAATCCTTAATCAGTTTCTGGATTGGAAGAGAACAGGCAAACTGCCTTCGGTAGAAGAATAAGCATCCTCTTCCTTTTAAACTGGTCATATCTTCAGGATGAGGAGAGGGGCGGATAACCCGCCCCTCTATCGAAGTATCTAGTTCGAAAGAACCGTAAACTCAATCCTTCTGTTCATTGCCTTGTTTGAAGAAGAAGTGTTCGGTACTACAGGCTGAGCTTCTCCGAAGCCCAGTGTTGTCAATTTGGCAGCGGATATCCCGCGCTGAACAAGGTAGGTGAATACCGAAGCAGCTCTCTGTTCACTGAGCGTCTGGTTGTAACTTGAACTGCCATCAGAATCTGTATGTCCAGCAATCTGAACTCTGGCGTTCGGATTCGCGTTGAGTATTTCAACCACGTTGTCCAGAATGTAATATGATTCCGGTTTAAGATTCGCGCTACCGCTGTCGAAGTAAATATTATCGAAGGATAGAACCTGTCCTGTCTCCAGGGCGGGTCTAAGGACGAAATCGACAATTGTAGTCTCATCAGCGGTAATAACAACAGGCTGGGAACGGGAAACGTATCCGTCCGATTCAGCTGTTACTGTCCATGTTCCTTCAGGAGCATCAATCTGGAATACTCCAGCCGCAGAGGATTCAACTGTGATAGGTTCTTCTGTATCGATAGTTATCGTAGCCTGAAGCGGATCGTGATTCTCGAACTCCGTAACCGTCCCGGCAATCTGTCCCTGTCCGGCTTTTACCTCAAGAGAAAAATCAACTACGACATCCTGATCGGCTTCCAGAACCACCGTCGCGGACGCAGCGTTGTAACCTTCCGCGGAAACGGTAACGGGAATGCTTCCTTCAGGAAGAGTGACCGAATAGAAACCTGTTTCAGGGTCAGAATTAACACTCTGTACAGGTATGCCGGGGAAGGATATCTCAGCCTCCACAGGCTCACCAGTTTCGAATTCAGTGATCATACCTGAAACTGTTCCGGTTGTGACACCGGGTCCCTTATCGATCAGATCGCTGGAGAAAGCAATGCTTATCGAAACGCCCCAGTCCTGGGTGCCGCCTTCGGGAAGTGGTGCTCTCTGCTCTCTCTCTTCAGTTGATACGCTTCCGGACTGATAAAGATCGTGTCCGAAGTCGAAATATTCCGGATTGAAATCCGTCAGCCCCATATTGAAGCTGAAGTCCATAATTACTCCGCCACCCGAGAAAACCCGGATTCCGGGAGTGAAATATGAGACGGTGCTGTAATTGTCTCTGTCAAGATACTTCTTCATGGAAAACTCCGTGAAGAGAACCGCGAACTTGGTGGGAAATTCAATGGCGAATCCCAGATCAAGTGCATTTTCCTTAATCAGCAAACTTATGTCAGTCAGGTTTGTTCTTGATCTTCCCCCAGTACTGTCAAATTCAAGCACGTAATCTTCCATGCTGATTGTCTGTTTGTACATTGAGTACCCGACATTGACATGGGCGCGAATGGGGGTTCCAGGCCATATGTTAGCCATATCAGCGGAAATCAGACCGCCAAAACCGATACTGGTATGTCCGGTAGAAAGGCTGGGTCTGCGCATGGAATACATCGGAGTGCCGCCTGCATATCTGCCGTCATATTCTTCGCAATCCACCGTATTATTTGATTTTGGAGCAAAACAGAACCAGTTTCCAACTCCGAGCCATAGAACTTCGGTTGATGGAGTGGGGGTAAATCCAGCCTTCAATCCCAGTAATACATCACCCATTCCATGAATACCATCCCACTGACCGATCGTCTGATTTCTTGGAGGAGTGAGGTCGAATTCATAGTATGTGCCTATATAACTGATACGTGCCGCTAGTTCAATGAAACTCATCAACCCGTAATCCAGAGCGAAGAAACCCTCAGCAAGATGCTCTGAATCCTCTACACTCAATATAGAATCTGAAGTGGTGCTACGAGCACGATAGTGAAGATCATCGTATTTGTCTGCACTGCTCCAGTACCGGCCAATGAGAGCAAAAGCCATTTCATTCTCGCCGATGGTTCTGGCATCAAGAACCCTGCTCACTCCTCTGAACCCCATTACCGAGGGGAGCGAAAAGGCACTTCCTGTTACCAGAAGAAGTGTTATTAACAGTATGAAACCACGTGATTTCATTTTTCCTTCCTTTCAAGTATTGAATAAAATTAATCAACATGACTTGCACTATAAAACCTATACTATTAGAAAAGCATGTGCGGCTTATGTCAACAGCCTGAAAAGAACTATGTTTGAACTGACGGAGATTCAATTGCGGAACCTTTACTCAGTGAAAGGGAAAAGAATATGGCCAATTATCGATTTCTTCTGGTTTCTTTGCTTGTTGTATGCGGGGTTTCATTTTCGTATGACCCGCTCTATTACAATAATCTTACTAGTGTTCTGCATTCGATGGAATCAGATGGGGACGTTGCCCTGGGGTATTTCGGAGCAAATCAGTACTGGTTTACCGATTCCCTTGGCAACAGCGAGCTTCATGATTATTCAACCGGCATGGGTGTTCTGAGGTTTCAGTTCGCCGGCAGATACGGTCTGACAAACAGCCATACGATTTCCATTATTATTCCAGGATACCTTCAGATTCAGGGACCTGAAGAAACCAGTGGAGGGGGAATATCCGATCCGTGGATATCTCTTGATGGATGGCTTTCAAGATCGCCCATGCTCATAGCAAGGGGAGCGATAAGGATTCCTTTCAAAGGAGCGCTGGAGTCAGGTAATTACTCAGAAAGCGACAGACATTTCGCTTTTGACGGGGCTATGACTATTCAGTCACCGATCGGGCAGGGTTCAAATCTGAACGTGGAAGCTACCGCAGGCCTTCGTTATTACCTGTGGGCATGGGATGCTCTTCACGTATCACCAAGAGATTCCGCGGAAACAAAACCTCCTATTGAACTTCGACTTACAGGTTTTCTCGTCCTTCCCATGAATCCAGAGCTGAGCCTGAGAATTGGAGGAGAGATAGCAACAAGAGGTGAAACAGAAGCAAAGATAGACGGAAATACAACCGGTCAGAATAACAGTGATTTCAGCCGGCAGGATCTCAGAGCCGGTTTCATGTTGAACAACGCGAATATGGACCTGACTGCTGAGGTCTTCTACTGCCTTGGCGGGGAGAATACGTCCAAGGAGTGGGGAATAATCATAAACGGAACAGGAATTGATTTCCTCAGCCTTTTCAGCAGCACATCAAGCGGTTCAGGTGGCAGGAACTAGAAGTGCGTCGGCTTGTTATCTGTGCAATTCTGATCTCAGCTGCATTCTTGGCTCGTACTTCAAGTACCGGGAAGGCTTTGCTTGACACATCCCGCGAATACCTGGAAACCCTTTCTTCAGAGAATACTGAAGATGCATACTTCCTGCTGTCCGATAGCCTTGCGGCGCTGGTCAGCCCTGTCTTTCTTGAATTGCTTGATAATTCACCTTCATCAGGCAGAATCACTATTGGTAACATTGAATCTCGTGGGTACACGATTTCAATGGCCCTCGAGCAGGGAGGATCACGTACAATCTGGCTCAGAGAGGATGACTTGGGAGAATGGGAAATAGCGGGAGATTCATCACTCGATAATCTTCTTGGGAGAGCTACTGTAATGTGTACTGGTTTCGTTCAGGAAACGGTAATCCCGGCATATCGAAACGGAGTTGATCCCGGAGATTACGGTTGTCCGATAAGCGGCGAACCCTATTCCCTTGAAGGCGACATGCTTCTCTGTCCTTCAGGTCATCTTGGAGACGGGCTGGATGTCGGAGGATCTCGCTGCACGCTGTTGCGAGACAGTCTTGCAGAGGTGGTCTCCGATTATATCCTTGCAGGTTATCACTTCCCTGACAGTTTTATCGGGATGTTCGAGGAGAGTGATGGGGAATTCAGCCAGCGGGGAGGATTCCGCTGTCCGGATAACGGTTACGTCTACTATGAAATTACAGGGGAAGGGGTTTTCTGTCCCTTCCATGATGAAACGAGCAGAATAGAACTTCATTCCGCTTCGGAAAGATCATCTTTGAATTCATTATCACACAATCCTGATCAGGAGAATCTTTGAGCAATACAACCCTTATCGATACTCAGGAAGAGTTGAACAAACTTATTGAGAATTTGAAAAAAGAAGATGTCATTGCGCTGGATACTGAATTTCATGGAGAGAAAAGATACTGGCCTGAACTGTTCCTAATACAGTTTGCGGGCAGGAACGGTCCGGTAGCAGTTGACCCTGTCGGCATTGAGGATCTTTCTCCGATCGGTGAATTGCTCGAATCGGAGGTTCCAGTCAAAGTTATTCATTCGGCCAGAAACGATATTGATGTTCTTATGCATCATCTGGATATAGTTTTTTCCTCCGTATTTGATACGCAGCTTGCTGCCGCGTTTCTTGGATATGAGCTTCAGATCTCTCTTTATAATCTTGTCAGGACCGAGTGCGGCAAAACTCCTCAAAAAGGACACACTTTGAGCGACTGGTCTATCAGACCTCTCTCGAGGGAGCAGATCGAATACGCCCTCAACGACGTCAGATACCTGCTTTCGATTTACCGGAATCAGATGAAAAGGCTGAAATCAACAGGTCGGTTGAACTGGTACACAGAACAGGCTGAATCACTTACTTTTCCCTCCACATATGAGATTCCGCTGAAAAAAGTTTTTCAGAGAGTCAGGTCCACCGGGAAAATATCTCAAAGCAGACTCCCTATCCTCTGGGCTCTCGTTCTATGGAGAGAAAAGACAGCAGAGGAGCTGAATAAACCCCGCAATTATATAGTAAGGGACCATATCCTTGGAGCAATCACAGCAATGGCCCCTGAGAAAGTAAGCAGCCTCTCCAGGCTCAGGGGAATCTCTTCCGGGTTTATTAAAAAATGGGGGAACGAAATTCTGGGAGTGATCAAGGAAGCCAGGATCAATCCTCCGGATAATATTCCTGACATTCCAAAATACCACTCAAAACCCGGCATTTCAGCCCGCAGGGATATCCTCAGAATATTTCTGAAACAGGAATCAAACAGACTTGGTATTTCACCCGCTCTGCTTCTGTCATCCGATATGATGGATGCTCTTGCGAAACATCCTCCCGCCTCGAAGGAGGACTTCTCTGCGATTCCGGGACTATCCGGCTGGCGGAGAGAAGCACTCGGTGATGATCTTATCTCTCTTCTTGAAGGGAAGATTGCCCTCAGCCTGAAGCAGGGGCGACGTCCGGGATTGAAATTCGTAAAAGTAGAAGAGTGACAGGTCAGCGAGCGCTTGAGATTCTCGAATCAATGAAACAGGCTGCGGACCTGCCTGGTACTCCAGCCCCTCTCGAGGAATCACATGAGGCTTTTCCGGTTCTTGTATCAACTGTAATAAGCCTCAGAACAAGGGATGCGGTTACCAGGGCGGTATCTGCGAGAGTACTGAAATCGGCCCCTGATGTTAAGTCGATGATTTCTATTGACAGGGAAGAATTGGAGAAACTGCTCAGACCGGCTGGATTTTTCAGACAGAAAGCAAAACAGCTGAAGCAGACAGCAGAGTTAATTCAGAGCAGATTTGAAGGAGAAGTGCCGGACAACATTGAGGACCTGCTGAGCCTTCCTGGAGTGGGAAGAAAAACAGCCAATTTCGTTCTTGGAATGGTGTTCGGAAAGCCCGCAATATGTGTCGATGTTCACGTGCATCGAATTTCAAACAGACTTGGTCTTGCATGCACATCTTCACCTGAAGAAACAGAAATGCAGCTTCAGAAAATGTATCCTCCTGAATACTGGAGCAGAATAAATCATATAATGGTTACGTTCGGACAGAGAATCTGTAAACCTGTCAAACCGCTGTGCGAGGTATGCCCTCTGAGTACAACATGTCCAGTTGATACTTCAAAAAGCTGATTTCACCCGGATGGATTCTTGAGCAGAGCACGGTCACGCTCCAATGCTGCGGCAACGGCGAAGACATCAAAGTACCGCTGCAGGGATACATCAGTGGATTGGTATTCATTCGAGCCGGCAAGAAAATCGACCAAAACCTCCCTCGTTCTTGCGAGTTCGCGCAAGCGAGTAAACGAACGCCGGTGGCGAGGATCATCAAGAGTGAGATCCATCAGCTCCAATGCACGCTCACATGCTTTTTGAGATATCTGTGGATTACGGGCTCTCCAGCGAAGTGCCCTGCCGACCTCGCTGCCTACATTTCCAAGCTGCTCGCACAGCGACAACTCCCACCAGCGGCCTGCAGCAAGATCCCTGTGAATGGGAACCTTCATCGGAGCACAAATCGATCTATCATATTGCGAATTTGTTCGCGGATTGAAGGATCATCCACATTTCTGGAACGATTTCCAGAGGATGGTCGCAGGTTTATCATCGAATCAAACTCCAGCCAGTCCTCTGGAAGCAGCTCCGGGTAGAGGTTGATTCCCCATAGATCCTGTTGCCGTGAACCTGTCGCCAGCAGCTCAGCTTCTTCATCTGCGTGCAGGTCCGCATCAATGACCATGATCCCACGAGCTATATCTACCACAGCTTTGACCATATCGCCGAAGCGCTCCATAGCCATTTGACGCAGTGAATCCATGGAAATCGGTTCTTGCTCTGTTACTGCTTTCATAGTTAGCTTATTTTCTCTTTTCTAATCAGCTTACCCAGCACCAGTGATGAGATTTTAAATAATCCGTATGGAATTTTCCACTCTCAAGTAAGTATAATCGATACAGCTTGAAGGAGGTTTCCTGCATGATCTTTATGATTCTCATTTTACTGGCTGGTTCGGAAGTTACCGAAAGAGAGTATGAAACTGTATTCGTACATGAATGGGGAGTAGTTCTGATAGATGAAGTTATCCCGACTGCCAGGGGGGCAGAAAGGGGTTATCTTGAGGGAAACGGTATGCTGCAGCCCTATTACTCAATGATAGTTGATGCTCCTGTGATATGGTTCCATGGTCCTGAATTTACCGGTACGCTTACGGTGGAAGTAAAGAACGGTTACTTTTCCCTTCTGATTCCCTTACCTGTGGCAATTTCCACATGTAATGACGGGATCCCGATCGTTCGGGATGAGGAGAACTATCTTGCGGTCTGGGAGGATCTGAGCTTTACCGATGAGGTTTCCATGCCCAGTGACAGGCCCGTTGACAGAAGAGGTGTTTTTGATGAAAGTTCCGAGGAAGGCTTCCGGTGGGCAATGCCGTTCTGGAGGAGGGTTCCCGCTCTAACGGTGGAATACGAACCTGCTTCGTACACCGACCGCTTCATCTACTACGAATGTTCCGCTTCAAACCTGTTTGAGGAGCATAATCCCTTTGGTAGCTACGAAGGCAGTTCGATAGCGTTTCACGAAGAGGATGGAGAACTTATGGCTGACCTTCTAATCGCTCCCGGGAACAGAATTTCCTTTGAACTATCTCTTTCAGACGAGGGTATCCTGGATATTCTTTCAGACTGGGGCGACAATGAATTCCTGGACGAAGAGATAAAAGCCCTCTGGAATACGTGGAAACCCAGTATTAGTACAAGATGCATCATGAACGGAGAGACCATTATCCTGTTCCCCCTCACAGATGAACAGATTGAATCAATAAGCACCTTAAACCTTGAGACGGACCAGGGCTTCAATGTGAAGTACTCCCGCCTTTTTCTGGCAATGGGATCGTTATAAAAACTCAGGTTTGCTGAAAGCGACTGAAATCCATTGCGTTATGATAGAATTCTAAGTACTGATGAGGAGAGTGTGGAATGGGTTCTTTCAGTAGTTGTAGTCCGTATAGCGCTTCAGACAGCACCGGGTTCTTTTCCAGGAATGGTTATTCAAAGGTTCCCGTTCTTGTACAGTGGATATCCACGCTGAAGTGCGATCTCAACTGCCAACACTGCCTTTCCGTCAGCCTGGATAACGGTTTCACGGATATGCCTCTGCAGGCTGTAGTAAAACTGATCGATGAAATCACTGAAATGGGTGTGGAAGAATTCCTTGTCACAGGTGGAGAGCCTCTTGCAAGGAACGATCTTCCTGAGATTGTTGACTATCTTGGATTCACAGAACAGAACTGGACCCTTAATACTGCGGTAATGCCTTCAGAATACAAGAGAAAGACTCTTACTGAAAACAGCCCCGGTTTCGTGGCGGTGAGCCTGGATGGACCCAGGGAGATTCATGATTCCTTCAGAGGACGGAAAGGAGCATGGGAAGAAGCGATAGAGGCTATCAGCTTCTTTAAATCCCTGCCTGGAGTCAGGGTTTGCGCAGGCACCACAGTGACAAATATCAATGAACAATATCTTGAGGAAACCTTCCAGCTTGTGGCTGCAAGCGGTGCCGACCAGTGGGGAATTCACCTGCTGGTTCCCGAGGGGCGAGCTGCATACCGCTCCGACCTGTTTCTGTCAAAAAGGCAACTGAGGCGCCTGATAAGGTTCGTTGCTCGAAAGAGGCGATATTTCAATGTAGAATTGGCCGATGAGATCGGTTATCTGGGAAATTTTGAACCTCTTGTAAGGGACTTCCCTCTTACTTGCGGCGCGGGTAAATCTCAATGCGTGATCCTTCCCGACGGTGAAGTGGTTCCGTGTACAACACTGGACAGGTCTTTCAGCGCCGGAAATATCCATCATAGGCCCCTGCGGGAGATATGGGAAAATGGTTTCAGTAAGCTCAGGAAGTACGAACCTGAAGGAGAATGCAGCGAGTGTATGTACTTTCCAGCCTGCAAATCAGGCTGCTGGCTGCAGAGGAAAAATGGTAAGGAATGTTTCAGGGAAATCTGGCATGTTCCGGATTCATTAAAAACAGCAGCTGGAATTACTGTCTGTCTCGGTGCCCTGGCTTCGGGATTAAGCAGGGGAGCTGAAATCCGGACAGCAAAATCTTCAGATACATTATCCTCTTTATTCAGGGCAAAACAGAGTGAGGCAGGTTTTCAGCCGGTGGTTTTTAATCCGGAGCTTACTGATGGAATAATCATGAATCACTATGTGGAACTCTCTGCCGGTTACCAATCGGGAATACTGAATTCATCACTTGATCGGTTTGATACGGAAGATCCAGCCTGGGATGTTCTCAGTGGTTTTCAGCATGGGATACTGCCACAAAACATCACTGACCGCTGTGAACTTGTTATGAACGCCCTCAATACGGAATATCCTTCTTTGTCCCTTGCAGCCCTTCTGTGGAGGACGCTCAATGAGCCATTGTTCGAGATAGAGAACTTTTCAGAGAACGAAATGGAGGCTTTTTACTCTACCCTTGAAGCTCTTTATCGGAAAACCTGCCAGTGGAGATTGGTGATATTTGAAAACCGCCTTGATCCCTATCTCAGAAATGAAAGATTCACCGAACCTCCATTCTTCATGTACAGCAAGGCAGGTCCCCGGCCCGGAGACGTGGAGAGGCACTATCTGACAGCAGACCTGAACATCGAACGGTGGGGGACCGCGGATGATGCTCAGGTAATTACCGCTGAGTACCTTCTTGAGCACCCTTACGCTGATCAGATGAATCTGATATTCAGATCTTCCGATCCCGGGGATATCTGGATGCATTCCAGCAGCGGTCGCGAACCGCTGAATACTGACATCGGTGGAAGATACACTATGGGTATTTTCAATGTTATCGAAAGCGATGAAGATGCTGTGTTCCTCTTTGAGATTATGAGTATAAGGGGATCGGAAATACCGTACGGTTACGAATCAAAGCTCGATGATGAATCTTTCGAAAATTACTTAAGCGCATTAATCGAAGTTCCTGTTGAGGGAGGAAGGAAATATACGTACATCGATATTCTCAGGTCAGCCTATCACCAGCAAAGGGATCAGATACTTGCAATCACGTTTCAGATACTTTCTGAAGCGCAAATGTATGATGAGCGTAACACCGATTACATGCGCGGTGAGATATTGATGAATGAAGCTCTTCTCTGGCCTGGTTTCAGGGAAATCACCGGTTCAGGTATGGACGTTTCACAATACGTAGATGGATCCACTGACATCGAAGAAATTCGCAGTCGGGCAGTGAAAATGGATATAGACTTCTGGATGTTCTGATGCATCTACTCTCAGAAATCGAATACTACCGGATTTATCTCAGCGGGGTTCTCAGGTGACCAGGTTCTTGCTTTACCGCTGGAAATCCTGAACAGGGTCAGTGTGTCCCATCCGAACTGCTCTACAACAGGTTTTAGAAAGGTGAATTTCGTTTCAACAATGTGCTTCTTGAGTTCTTCATCATCAAGCTTTTCCATATCTCCCCGAATTCTCAGCTGAAGCTTTTCTTCCATGCTCCAGTAGCAGAGTTCCACCGAGGGATTGGCAAGCAGCTGTTTGCAGATATCCTTACCTGTGCCTGTACAGAATGTGAGGCCGTTCTCGTCAATGTGCGGCGTGTCCATCGCCCGAACACGAGGTTTACCCACATCTACCGTAGCCATGAACGAAGTGGTATTACGA
>DAOWJX010000033.1 GCA_030640155.1 Candidatus Aegiribacteria sp.
ATCCGCATATCTCACCAGAGTTACTACTGCAACGGCGCATAAGACACTCGCATACTGCGTTATGCTCAATCGACCTTCCTTGAAGTATATATAATACATCTGCGTCGATCTCATTCGCATGCCTTGTATGCAAGCGCTTCTACACCGTTTCGTTACGCAACCTGGTGAAATATGCGGATTGAATATATGTTGAGGTAGCATAGTAAATAATTGATGTTGAAACTACTGAAGGGCTGATCAGGAATAATGATTGATGAAATTGAAAGAGCCGCAAGGGAAGCGGGAACCATTCTGCTTGAAATCGCCTCGACCGGCATCCGGGTCTCAAAGAAGGAAAATCATGAACTTGTAACTACCGCTGACCTGATGTCTGAAGAATTTCTGAAAAAGCGACTCGCGGAGATAGAACCATCGGCAGGATTCATTGGAGAAGAGAGCTGGAACGGCGATTATCCCGACCCTCCTTTCTGGGTGGTTGATCCGCTTGACGGAACCAATAATTACGCTCACGGATATCCTGTGTTTGCGGTCAGTATTGCTTTCTGGAATGGTTCATCGATTGAGGCCGGCTGCATCTATGATCCTTCGAGGAACGAAACTTTCTCCGCCACCGCCGGAAAAGGCGCGAAGCTGAACGGTTCCGTAATAACAACAACGGATACTCATAGACTTTCCGACAGCATCCTGGCCACCGGTTTTCCATATCACAGGAAATCGGACAGTCTCGGTGTAAACCTTGAAATCCTGAAATACTTCCTCGGAAGGGTACAGGGAATACGAAGAGGCGGATCTGCTGCCCTGGATCTGGCTTACGTTGCCGCAGGACGGCTTGACGGTTTCTGGGAAGAGCATCTGAAACCATGGGATATGGCGGCAGGCGTTCTTATTGTCAGGGAAGCCGGCGGAGAAATTTCGTCTTTCTCCGGAGGACAGTGGGATATTTTTTCTACGGGGATAGTGGCTTCCGGCAAATCAATCCATCCGAAGATCCAGGGTGGTATCAGGTAATTAACTTAGAATCCCAGATTTATCCCTGCATAGAACATGTTGATTCCGCTAACTTCATTATCGGAGGAAAGCGGTTTTGTGTGCTTGAACTCACCGAAAATGCTCAGGGGTATCATTGGAGGTTCAAACGACACGCCTACTACTCCATGGATTCCAGGATGCACATGGTCGTAGGGATCAATTGCCATTGCTCCTCCTGTTTCCTCGTTTACGACCTGCATCAGGACATCCGCGTCGCTGAATAATATGTGCGCTCCGCCGCCGCCTCCGATATAGGGCTTTATAGGGAGAGCTCCGATCGGTATCATTATTTTCATCGTAGCGGCAAGGTCTATGTCATGGAACTTTGCTGTGTACTCACCCATCATCTCGGTGGATATATCGCCCGGAGACCATCCCATTTCGTTCTCAAGGTAGTTTATCAATCCCAGGCTGTCACCTTCAAAATTATAGCCATACTCATCTTCTATATATGTCACAAGATAATTATACAGCGTGATGTCGCTTTCACTCCCTGCATATGTACCGCTTATCTCAAATACGACAAGGCTCAGGAGTGGAAAGCTGATTTGTCCTCCATACACCGCGCTTGAGGTGCTCTGATCTGTTCTGGGGTCATCACCGCTGTAGTGACCGATTCTTCCACCAAACCGTACTCCGGCAAATGCCGTACCACATACAAGTAAAACTATCAGAAAAATCCTCACTGTATTCTCCTTTCGAATTATCAATTTCTCTTCAGCGTAAGATGAAACCTTAATGGCATTTCGTTAAGACAGCTTTTATAACTGTTTTGGGAAATCACTTTCTCAAGGTTATATTGAATATGTGCTGATTGAATAAGTATTGCCAAGCAATCTCTTTGAACAGTTAGGACAGCGGGGAATGAGAAGTTCTTTTCCGATTCTTTTACTGGTTGCCACAATCGCCCTGACATCGGGCCAGGCGGGCATTGGCAGCTGGCAGTCTTTCTACGGAACGGTCGGTGATCTTCCGGAAGTTAACGTGCTCGAATCGAGTTCGACCCATATGATAGTCGAGATATCCATTCCCGGGTTCCGGCTGTACGATTATCCAGCA
>DAOWJX010000141.1 GCA_030640155.1 Candidatus Aegiribacteria sp.
ATTTGAACGGACCGCCTTTCATGGATTGAATTGCTCCGAATATTTTCCTGTACATGGCTTCCCACAGCAGTGGCACAGCCATCAGAATTGTCGCTTTTGAATTCGCCATATCCTCAGCCACATACCTGATACCTCTGCAGATGTAGATCGATGATCCGTTCGTTACCGGAAACAGAAAACCGCATGTGCATTCGAATGTATGATGCACAGGAAGTATGGACAGGAAAACATCATCAACGGTGATATCTACTATCTGTCTCATCTGTTTGACATTGGAAAGAATGTTATTCTGAGACAGAACCACTCCCTTGGCCTGACCGGTAGTTCCGGATGTATAGCAGATGGAGGCCGGAGCATCACAATCCCAGGTGTCCGGGAGGCGGGCTGAGCTTCCGGCTCCTTCACGGATCAGATCATTGAATAATGGAATTCCCTCGCAATACGCGGTATTCATCGCGACCATCCTGATATTACGGCCGGAGAGTTTCTCAGTAAAATCCTCAGCGTATTTTTCATCAAAAAAGATAATATTCGCGCCTGAATAATGCAGGATTGTAAGCATTTCAGGTACAGGAAGCTCCCTGTCAATAGGAACGACTATGCCTCCGGCCCTCAATGTTGCGAGGTATGTTACAGCCCAGGCAACGCTGTTCAAGCCGGTAATTCCCACAACCGGCTTTTCCTCTCTGTCAAGAATTGCCCTCGCGAGACAATCAATTTTTCTTCGCAGATCATGAAATGTGATTGATCTGTAATTACCTTGGCTGTCCGGTTCCTGGAATGCAATTCTCTCAGGATACTTCTCAGATACTGCAATCAGTGCTTCGGGAATACTGGATAAACCCTGCACTTCATAAAGTGCTTCGCCAGAGATGTCATATTTCATATCTGCCCCTCACTGAATAATTAGAAACATACCCAAGCAATCGGAAAACAACCCCTAACATCAATAATACAGTCAAGAGGTATTGAAAAGAGGGGAGTTTAATACCATTCAATTATTAAATGATGCGACTATCCTCAAACCAATGTATGGATACCCAAGTCCTGGCTCCGGCCTCATTCTAGCCTCACATTCGCAGTCTTCCATTGAAGATAACCAGCTCCCGCCTCGCACAGCAGGATAAGAATCCGGATGCACAGGCTGACACCATTCCCAGACGTTTCCGGCTATATCATAGAGCCCCCAGGCATTAGCCGGGTAGCTTCCGACTGGCGCTGCATGAGTATAACCATCATCAATGGAAGGGTGTCTTCTAAGGAGTTCTTCATTACTATCAGACAGATTAAGCAGGCTCCCGACAGGTCTCCTTGAACCCCATGGCCAGGGTCCCGATCCTCCGGCAATCGCAGCTGCGAGCCATTCTTCCTCTTCCGGAAGTCTGTATGACAACCCCAGAGTATCATTAGAAGAAAGCCACATACAGTATGCTTCAGCAGCCTTGAAAGAAAGTCCTGATACCGGATACTCTTCAAATCCATCCCGAATAGTCCATTCCCCCGAAGGGCTGATATCAAATGGTATGGGATAATCACCCTGAAAAATCTCTTCAATCGCATCAGTTCTCCCCCACCGGTTTGAAGTGTCTTTCTGAGGAGATGATTCCAGTTCACTGAGATATCGAAGGAATTCTGTGTTAGTTACTTCATATCTTGAAATCAGATACGCTGCAAGTGTATCAACAGGTTCATTTATGCTGGATAACCGCACAGTACCGGCAGCTCCGGAAGGGATCAGTATCAGGTCATCTGAATACTGTTCAGGAAGTACCCAGTGAAAACTGCGTGGAGCGTTGGAGAGAAGAGAGAAACTGTCTTCAAGAATAATCAATTCATCAACAACCAGAATCACCTGATGAATCCCTGGAGAATCAAGAAATACCTGCGCGGGAGTATACCCGCAAAACGAACCATCCAACTGAATGGAAGCTCCGGAAGGCTCACTTGAAAGTTCCACTGAAAACCGGTAAGGAAGGTGAATAATTACTTCCTCACCTGACATGTCCGGAACGAGAAAAGTGTCGACAGATACGTGGCCTGGATATGTCAACGTAACACTCAAACCATCATGCTGCACAGGTATCCGGGCAGGTGCTATCCAGTAGAAACCCTTTCCATCCGATACTTCAGCCCCGGAAGGGACCGATAAAACCTGAACATATGCAATAGGCCAGGAAGTATCGAACAGCAATGTTACAAGAAGAATCATCATTGCTGAAAGAAGGATTACAGCCCAGTTTCGCAGAAAGAATCCTACCATGATCTTCTAGCCCGACCAATCATTACTGAAAACAGCCCTGATATCATCAAGAAGTTGTCCCATCCGTATATCCCTCCAGAATCTTTTCCAGACATATGAAGGTCGGAAATAGAACTTCCTGTGAAACATGGCATAGTAATGCTGGATTGTATTCCAGTCGAGGTTCTCGTGTTCCCATACCTCTGATGTTGCATGGAAATTGTACCTGTCCCAGTCCCTGGAGAGTATTCTCCCCTCCATATCGATCTGTCTGAAAAGTGCCGACGAAGGAAACGGAAGAGTCATGGAGGCTTTCGCATAGGTCAGCGGAAGGCTCTTCGCAAATCTTATGGTCTCCCTCATGGTCTCGACAGTATCTCCGGGAAGCCCGATCATGAAAAAGCCAACGGTTTCAAGACCTGCCCCATGGGCAAGAGTCACAGCATTCCTTATCCTCTCAGGTGACTGGTGCTTGTTGACGTTCTTCAGAATCTGTTCAACTCCGCTTTCAATTCCGAACGAAACCTGGTAACAGCCAGCGTTTTTTGCAAGCATAAAAAATTCACTGTCAACATCATGAATATTAACTCCAGTGGGAAGCGCCCATGGAGCCGGGAAACGTTTTTCAATAAGAAGCCTGCACACTTCTTTGGCTCGCTCGATATCAGCCGTGAAATTATCATCCTTAATATGAATATCCCTGAAACCCGCCTCGAGCATCCGGAACATCTCATCAACAACCCGTTCAGATGATTTTGAACGTACCTTATGTCCGAAAACATTCTGACTGCAGAATGTGCAGAAATGATTGCACCCTCGATTTGTCTCCATGTACCCGACCGGATTCTGACGCGAGGCGATATGAGGGGAATAATAATACTCAAGGTTGTGAAGATGCCAGGCGGGATAAGGAAGATCGTCCAGATCAGCGATCATCTCCCTGCAGGCCGTCATAGTGAAGTCATTACCGGTTCCGAAAGCTATCCCTGAAATATCCTTCCACTCCATCCCTCCGCAAATGTCGATAATAGTCCTCTCACCCTCGCCGATGGTCACAATATCGAACCGGCTCTCCTCAAGAACTTCGCGGGGCATGGAGGTTGCATGTATGCCTCCGCACATCGTCACGACATCGGGAATTATTTCTTTAGCGATTTCAGCCAGCTCGCGGGCCTCGCTGTAAAGCGGCGTCGTGAATGTGATTCCAACATATTCAGGTCTGAAGGAACTGAGAATATCCCGATATGCTCGCGTGGGATCCTTCTCAATCATCAGGTCAGCAATTCTGACATCATGATCAGCGGACAGAAGAGCTCCTGCCAGACTGGCCAGTGTTACGAACGGAGCGGCTGTAATAGCAACCCTGATCTTGCTCCTGTCGTATACGCCGATTGCTGACTGCGGATTGACCAGCAGAATTCTGCTCATGACCCTCGTTTCATTCATCTGTTGCAGTACCCGGAGAAAGAAGATAACCGCTCACACTCTCCGGGCAAAGAGGTAATAGATAAATCTCATATGACTCTGTATAATCATTGTTCGGGCAGAGTTTGACATAACTGAATGGGGGGTCAGATAATCGAAGAGTACCTCATCACTCTATTCGGACCTAACTGATGTTCAGTATGTCTCCGGATTGGAGCTTCGCAAAGAGAATACTGGAATCCGATCCGGACAGATTCCCTGCAGGTCTTTCTGGATTACCCGCTTTAAAAGCTCTCATCCGCCATCAGATACTGAGCGGAAATTCCTCTCCCGATGAAGATACCCTGCTGTCAGATGTGCTTCAGAATATTCCTGACAGAAACGGCGCACATCTTCTGTTGACGGAATGGGAGAATCGCGATAACGATATCATCGAGTATTCCAGAGAAGCGCTTCGGTATCTCCCCGGGAAAACACGTTTATCCGGAAAAATCTTCTTTGTGGCCGGTTACGATATCGGGTTCGTAGCTCCACCTGATGTAGCTATCAATATCGCTCATCAGCATTTTATCAAATATCCGGATGATGTCGGGTATTATCTGACACATGAGGTTCATCATCTTGGATTTCTCTCACATCGAACGATGCCGCCCATCAGAGAAAGTCTGCACACCGGAGAAGGCCAGCTTAAACTGATCTTCTTCCTGACTCAAATGGAGGGTATGGCAGTCCATGCTGCTTACAACAGGAGAAAAGCAGAGGGACATCTGGAAGATGATGATGATTACAGACTCTATTACGATCCTGCTACATGTTCGGATATCAGGGCGGGATTCAGGGAAATCTGCGATTCAATTGCCGATAAAGAAGTGCTGACGGATAGTGAAGCAAGCGCTGTTCTGAATGCCATGTCCTCGGGGGAGCGGTTATGGTACCGCTACGGAGCTCTTGTGTCCGCGAAACTGGAGAATGAACTCGGTCTGGACGCTCTCGTTGCATCGATTAACGAACCCGACATCTTCATGGAGTATGCTCAGATACAAGTTTGATTCAACCCGACTAGTCCGGAAGCTTTTTACCTGTTATGGTTTTCACCGCTTGCGATTTGCATCTGTTTTGTATAATCAACTTGCATTGATAATGATGAAAGGCATTCATTACAGAAAAATGCCACTTGCATATTGAATAC
>DAOWJX010000359.1 GCA_030640155.1 Candidatus Aegiribacteria sp.
AATCGACGCTCCTGTCGGTCGTGATCTTAATAATCGACAGATGATGGGAGTTGTTCAAGCCGGAAAGAGAGCCGTTACCAATTACATGGTTCTTCGTAAATTCAGATTCTCAAGCATGATCGAATGCAGGCTTGAAACCGGGAGGACCCATCAGATAAGAGTTCACATGTCTTCTGAAAAAGGATGTCCGTTAATAGCGGATTCGAAGTACGGTGGAAGCAATCCGAAAGGGATTGCATCAACAGCTCGCAATAGAGAGCTGGTGGAAGATGTCCTGCGGCTTGCCGGTCACCAGATGCTTCATGCTGAAACACTTGGTTTCATTCATCCTGTAACAGGTGCTGAACTGGAGTTCAATGAAGCTCCTCCTCTGGAATTCAGGCTGGCGATGAGAAGACTTGAGAGGGACATGGATGACTGATTCAGCGTATTCACTCCTGCTTTTTGCGGGTCTTATTGCAGGTCCTGCCTCAGCATTCATGGTGAATATTGAGATCCTTCCGGTCTATCTGATTTTCCCTGTTCTCTGTCTTACAGGAAAAACAGGAAAAGGTACAATGAGATTACTGTTCCTCATTACTGCTCCGGCTTTCTCAATGGTATGGGGTTTGCTCTCCGATAATCCTTTACTGACTGAAAGATCGCTCAGATGGGCAGCCGCGGTTGCGACAGGTGTATTCATGTCCGGTTCTCTTGGCTCTTCGAGAGCTTCAAGACTGCTTCATTCAGCGTCCAGACGCATGCGGCTGGGTGGGTTGCCGGAGACTCTCGCAATGGTGATTTCACTTGCGGGACCCTTCTCAAGTAAGGTTAGAGATGTATTCAGCAGTAGCAGGAAAAACGGAATCAGTATCAGCGAATCCTTCACGATTGCCCTGTCATCTGTATACGAAATGGAACCGTTCGAGAATGTCTCAATTGAGAAACCGCATCCAGTTCCGATTATTGCGGCCTGCTGCGCCTGGTTACTGCTTCTTGCCGGCATCTCAGGGGTACTGTAGGCATGGCTTTGTTCAGAATCATGATGAAGATAGAGTATGATGGAACTGAATTTCACGGGTGGCAATTACAGCCTGGCGCGAGAACCGTACAGAGTGAGATTGAATCCGTTCTTGAAAGCCTTTGTGAAAGAAAGATCAGAATTGAAGGATCCGGAAGAACGGATTCCGGAGTACATGCCCTCGGGCAGATTGCTCATGCGGATATCAAGGCAGGTGAGTTTGATAGAATAGAAAATGGATTACCATCAATGCTTGCTGCAGATGTGGCGGTGACTTCTCTTTCAAGAGTTGAAAACACATTCCACGCGCGGTTCGATGCTGTTTCAAGACTTTACAGATACCGAATCTCAAAAGAGAAACATCCACTGACATCAAGATACAGCTATATTCTCAGAGGATCCCATACACTTGATGTTGAAGCAATGCGGAAGGCAGCATCGCTGTCGATAGGAGAGAACAACTGGAAAGCCATGGCAAAGGAAGGCAGCTCTAATTCGAACTGGATAGTGAAAGTTATCGATGCGCAGGTCCTGGAGGATCAGTCAGGGTGGACTTTTCTTATAAAGGCTAACAGGTTTCTAAGAGGAGTGGTCAGAATCTGGGCTGGAACTCTCGCACGAATTGGTTCCGGTTCAGACTCTCCGGAGCTTATTACCGAGCTTCTTGAAAGCGGAGACCGAAACAGAGCCGGAGAGTCTCTCCCTGCAAAGGGACTTACACTACTGGAGGTGAGGTACAGTTGAGTGCTGAATTCAACAGAAAGAAACTCAGGATGAAATCCCTGAAGGAAAGATCAAGTA
The DNA here is from genome assembly GCA_030640155.1 of Candidatus Aegiribacteria sp. Classification (GTDB taxonomy): domain Bacteria; phylum Fermentibacterota; class Fermentibacteria; order Fermentibacterales; family JCC-6; genus Aegiribacteria. The sequence continues at coordinate 1,802 of DAOWJX010000359.1, forward strand.
AAGTAAATACGGAACTCCTTATCGGCAAATTGACCGGTCGTCAGATGCGGGTGGAAGATTTTGTAGAAGCACTTCCCGACATTCTGGCTGTACGAGGAATGAAGATGCTTGCTTCAGCGATACTGAAAGCAAGAGAGGTCGGGGCTGCAAGGATATTCATGTACGGTGGGCATGTTATTAAATGCGGTCTGGGTCCACTGCTGGTGAAATGGCTGCGGGAGGGCCGAATCAGCTGTCTTGCTACAAATGGAGCGGGTACTATTCATGATATCGAAATGGCTATCTTCGGAGAGACTTCTGAAGATGTTGAGGCGGGGATATCCGACGGCAGTTTCGGCATGTGGAAGGAAACTGGAGAGATATATGCGACAGCACTTGAACTTGCGGATAAAGAATCAATCGGGCTTGGAGAAGCTCTTGGAAGAGAAATCCTCAGACTTGGTGGTAATGCCGCAGTGAGTCCTCTGGCTGCTGCATGCACAGCCGGAATTCCGGTTACGGTACATCCTGCTCTAGGAGGAGACATTGTACATCCTCACCCATTACTCAGCTGGGAGAAACTCGGCGCTGCGGCAGAAAGAGATTTTGATCTTCTCGGGGAGAGAATCACATCTCTTTCCGATGGTGTAGTTATTAATGCGGGTTCCGCAGTGGTGATGCCTGAAGTGTTTTTGAAGCTTCTTACATCAGCGATCAACCTGGGCTACAGCATCAGTAATTTCACAGCGGCGAGTTTTGATATGATCAGCCAGTACAGACCTGTAAACAACGTTGTATTCAGACCGGTCAAGGCTCTGGGGGGAACGCCGATCATTCTGATCGGGCATCACGAGTTGATGCTTCCGATGCTGGACATCTTCATTGATACAGAGGAGGCTGCAGATGATAAGAACAGCTGAAGTATTCATTTTCCTGATTCTGCTGATCATGGTTGCTTGTGGTAATACAACGATTTCTACTGATACGGATCAGGTTGAAATCACTGAAGATATTAATCCATACTCTGATCCTCCAGGATATACGGGGAATCCTTTCGAGGATTTCCCAGTTGTCATAGGTGTACCTGTTCCCGGGGAAACATATGAAGAGCAAGGCTTTGAAATTCTTTCCGGTACACATTTTACCGTGCAGATATCTGCTGCCACATCGCAGGAAACCGCACAGCGTCTTGCTGAATCGGTTTCTGCGGATATAACGCTCCCTGTATTCATTGATCATATCGGCGTGTACTGGAAAGTCAGGGTTGGCGCCTTCCCGGCACGAGAGGATGCTGTCGATTATTCGCGTGTTCTGATGGATCTGGGTTTCACAGATGCCTGGGTAACAACAAGAGAGCCCTGACCTTGACAAAAAGCGGAATTCAGGTGATATATCCATCCGCTCTGTGAAAGAATAAACAGAGTATTTGGTGCGTTAGAAATATAACTTGAGCGGGTTATCGACTAGTTTGGTTCCCCGCTCGAACTGGAATTAAAACTTGGGCGGGTTATCGACTGGTTCGATCCCCGCTCGAGCATGAGCGTTAGCAACAAAACTTGTGCGGGAAACCGAACATCTGTGAGGTCCCCGTTCGAACTGGAATTAAACATTGCCGAGCGGGAATAGCTCAGTTGGTAGAGCCCTACCTTGCCAAGGTAGCTGTCGCGGGTTCAAGTCCCGTTTCCCGCTCCAAGTATCAAAAAGAGCAGCTGGAATAATATCTGGTTGCTCTTTTTGGTTAACCTTACGCGGGGACTTCGGCATGCTCATTCACATCTTTCTCGTAACCCGCTCCGCTTGCCTTTAAATAGTGACAGGCACTATTTATTATTATCCAGGCATACGCGGGGACTTCGGCATGCTCATTCACATCTTTCTCGTAACCCGCTCCATTTCCATTCGCTGTCAATTACGATAACTTGACAAAGTATTAATCTTATCAATAGTATTAATGATAATGGTTTGCATATCTAAGTAATAAGATATGTAGTAGTTACATAAATATATGTTAGGTTATTGAATTCTTATCAGTATATTATTGGGAGAATAGTAGCCAATTCGGGACATAAAAGGATGTGTCAGGAGCACTAATCATAAACAGGAGGGAGTATCATGAAAAACATGAATATAGTTCTGGTGGTATTTTTGGCAGTTATCACTGTATTGCCAGCCAGTGCTCAGATAAGTCTTGGTGTTCTGGGCGGTCTGAACATGGCAAACCTCAGTATGGATGAAGGCGATATGGGTGATGCTGAATTTTCCAGTCGGACCGTTCTCGGTTTTGGCGGTATTCTGGATTATAGCTTGAGCGAGAATATTGCATTGCGCCTGGAGCCGATGTATATGCAAAAGGGTGCTGATATAGTGGTAGATGGAATTGATGATAAATTTATTGTCAAGCTATCTTACTTCGAAGTTCCCTTGATGTTCAAGTATTCTTTCAGCAGTGCTGATATTAATCCTTATATCATGGCTGGTCCAAGCATTGGCTTCCTTCTGGAAGCGAAGACGGAATTAGACGCTAGTGGAGCTCCGGACGCGACAGATATAAAGGATGAGACCAAAGATATTGATTTCAGCTTAGGTTTTGGTGCCGGTGTGAATCTACCGATGGGTAATAACTCCATTTTCGTAGATGCTCGTTACGTACTTGGCTTGACAAACATCGTTGATGATCCGGAAGCACCAGATGATGATGTTAAAAACGAAGGTATTCAGATATTTGCTGGAATTACTTATCCGGTTGGTGGTTAATACGATTTCTTAATGGGATTACCTTTATTGAGTTCAAGCGGGGACTTCGGCCTGCTCATTCACAAGCGTTTCGTAAGCTGCTCTTATTAAGTAGTGACAGGCACTATTTATTTATGTCAGATCCACAGATGGACTTTGGCGTTGCCTTAGATCGCTGATGCTGACGTTAAATATCCATCAAGGATTTGAGGTTATTCTATGCATGATAATGAAATTATTTTTCATACGATAAGTGTTATTCATTCTCCCCACAAAATAATATCCAGGACACCAATACAACGTGCCTTCTGCATTGGCATCAAGAGAACAGTTGTATCAGGAGACATATATGCAGCATTGTGAGTTTGATTTTGAAGGGATGAATGGCATATCTCTTTACTCTCAGCGTTGGATGCCGGAGGTTCACCCTCGCGCAGTATTAGCAATTGTTCATGGAATTGGAGAGCATAGCGGTCGATACATGAATATTGTCAACCATATGGTTTCTAATGAAATCGGTGTATACGGGTATGACCTCCGAGGTCATGGGAACTCACCTGGTCAGAGCGGTCACATAAACTCGTGGGTGGAATATCGTATTGACCTGTTGAATTTTCTCAAAGAGATCAGGGCGCAACAGCCTGGGCATCTCGTCTTCCTGATGGGCCATAGTATGGGGGCACTGATAGCCCTGGATTTTATCCTTTCCGAAAACGAACGATTAGCAGGAGCCATTATCTCCGGGGCGCCCATCGAGCCAGTAGGTGTAGCTAAACCTACTAAGGTTGTACTGGCTCGAATTCTATCCCGTATATATCCGGGGTTCACGATAGATCTCGGCCTGGATGTTGATGCGATTTCCCGGATCCCATCTGTAGTACGGTCTTATCAAGATGACCCGCTTGTCCATGGTAAAGTAAGCGCTCGATGGGGGACAGAATTCCTGTCTACGGTGAAATCGGTGAAGATGCGGGGAGAGAATATCAGAATTCCCTTACTTATGATCCACGGTGAAGCTGATAGACTGAATTCTGCTGAAGGTGCAAAGAAGTTCTTCGATCGAATTCAAATCTGCGATAAGGAATTTTTAAGTTACGCTGACTGTTATCATGAGCTGCACAACGATCTGGATTATGAGATAATGTTAAGTGACATTCTGGATTGGATCAATCGGCACCTGTAAATCCAATGATTGCCTGCATAACCATTCACAATATCGGATCCGGATTACGACGCTAATCAATAGTTAAGTTATATGAGATGCTTATGGTGAAATGTTGCGATCGGAATGCCCGATCGCTTAACTCCAATGTTAGGCAATTGTATAACAAAGAGAATTGTATAATAGTTGCTAAACCATTTACAGGAACAGGTAAGAACATAGAGTAAAGGAATCACAGATATGGAAAACATTCTCACGAAACTTCAGGAATTCGGGACAGACTATGGTCTGAAGATTATTCTCGCAGTGCTTATTTTTGTTGTGGGCCGCCTGGTTGCATTGGGGGTCAGGAAGCTTCTTCGGAAGATCATGCTGAAAAGCAAAGTTGACGAGACGCTTGTTTCATTTACGACAAGCCTTGGATATGTAACGCTGCTGGCATTTGTCATCATTGCAGCACTCGGGCAGCTGGGTATCCAAACGACCTCTTTTATAGCCATTATCGGTGCTGCAGGCTTAGCTATCGGTTTAGCGCTGCAGGGATCATTGGCGAATTTTGCAGCGGGTGTGCTGATGATCATCTTCAAGCCTTTCAAGGTTGGTGATTTTATCGAGGGCGGAGGCGTTTCCGGGTTGGTCGAGGAAATCGGAATCTTTACCACGGTAATGAAATCACCCGACAACAAGATGATATTATTGCTCGTCATTTTTGCATCCGGCACTATTATCATC
>DAOWJX010000324.1 GCA_030640155.1 Candidatus Aegiribacteria sp.
GCTAAGTGTTTTCATCAGTATTACTTGCTCCTTTCCGAATAATATTATCCTGATACCATCGGTTTTCTGATAGAAAACTTTCCGGCGTTATTCGCATTGAAAAATTACTAGCTTCTAAAGTGATTTGAATATACTATTATTGCTGGCATTTACGCTAATATTGGAGGATAACGAAATGAATGATAAGTACTTAGAGGATAGGCAAAAGATCAGCTATTCTTCTTTTCTGCCCCTTTGATTCCCGGAAAGCTCAATGTGAACCGCATATTCCATCTGAGCGATTACTTCAGCAATTGCTTTTTTGCTGTCCTGATCACCCACACTGAATGTCATGCCTCTGAGAGCATCATTTACTTGCCTCAGCCTTTGGGTTACGACTCGAGCCAGAGTGAAGAGAAATAGAAGGGCGGTATCAGGGTTATTGACAAGGAGATTATCGAATTCCCCTTTTCCCATTTTAAGAAGAGAACCATTGCTGATCGCTTTGACCGATGCGGATCTCGGAGTACTATCGAGGAAGGACATCTCTCCGAATATCGCTCCTTTGGTGAGAATAGCATGAACGAAGTCCTCACCGTAAGAATCATCATAAACCTTGAAAGAACCATCTGTTACAATATACAATTCCTCAGAAGTATCGTTCTTTCTGATAAGTTCTTCTCCAGTCAGGACCTGGACAGTTGTACATGATCGTGCAACTTTCAGTATATCTGCTTCATCCAGCAGGTTTATTCCTGATCTCATATTTATCCTTACTGTTTTATCATACTATGTAATTAAAGATATTCTGCTTAAACGGGAATATCAGGAATACTACGGTTTTGAGCAAGGACTGACAATGAAAGAAACGGTTACTTGCTGAAATCCCAGGATGATTAACAGGAAATGCTTTTAAGTTAAAGAAAGCAATAGATGCTTTTCTTAGCAGGGATATTGCAGTAGTAGAAGAAATTCCGCCTATGGATGTAGAAATCGATCGGAGACAGAGTAATCAATATCTGCGAGCGAGTTGTATCTCTGTACCGGTACAGTAGTTGATCTGGGCTGACGAGAATCTATCCAAAGAGGTATTAAGTGGATTTTACCTGCCTTGAAAGCACACTTGCAGGTGTAATGTCACTGCAGCCATTTGTTCCCCATCAATTTCCAGAGGGTTCCAGTGCTTTCTGAATAAGAAAGGATTCTGTTGATAACCTAATATCGCATCTATATATAATCTTCGATGTATCTTTGGATGATATCATCCCGTTCCTGCAGTTTGTTTATCAACCAGTGTTTATGCTTGAGTCCAACAGTAACCAGGATAGTACACCCGGAGAATTCTTTTATCGTATCTTCGATCCTGCTGTAGAATCTTCTATTCCATTCTTCCTTTAAATTCCACAGGTCAGGAAAGAGCTTTTTCTGAAGTTTCTCCCAGATGATCTCACTCCATGTATCGTATGTCCTGGACTGTATTGCTTTTAAAGTTGGAGAATTAACCGCTTCAATACACTCTGACAGCTTCATCCAGAAATCCCAATTGTTCTTGAGGTCCGGAGTTGATTTGATCCGCTCCAATTCAGCTCTCTTTCGGTTCCCCCACTCAAGCCCCTCTGAGGTGCAGGGTTGTATCGGTACGATTGGTATTCCATGTTCCCGGGCATATGGAATTATCGCATCGGGATACTCTGGTTTGGAATTGCAGGTTGTCGTACCATCCAGCTGCTCAGGGCTGAGCTCAGCACAGATTACGTCAGGTTCAATCTTCTGAATAAGTTCGATCAGCGTATCCAGGTCGAATTTTGGATCAGTAAAATGCCTGGCATGCTCAGTGCCCATGATAATTACAGTGTTAGGTTTCATTATTGAGGAATCAGCATCTCTCTTAGTCTGTCCGGCTGAGCAATACGATAGATCGGTGTGCCGGCATTGGTACTCAAGACCGTTACATAACCATCGGGATGGTATAGCCATCGTGTAGACCCCTTGGTTGTAATGACATCAACCTTGTAAGTGAAATCCGATCTCTGGGACATGGTAAATGACGATCTGTTTTCCCAGATACTCTTGAATGATTCCAGCGCGGTAGAATCATCGATAGTCTGAATAACCTGGAAGTCCTCGTCCCACACCTTGACCTGAGTGATCTGATCGTCGTTGTTTCGGCAACCTGCCAGGAAGAGCGGAACAATAAATAATAGAAGAGCAGTTATTTTCATTATCCTACTTCCATGAGTGAAGAGCATACTCCATTCGATCATATGAAAAGACTGTTCCTGCTCTCATGAGCCTCTGCCAGGAATTTCGCAACTCCGCAGTATTCAAGATTCTTGTAATCAACCATCTCTTCGTGTTTCATTCCCATCAAATCCATTGACATCTCACAGATAAAGATCTTAATGTTCATTTCCTGAGAGAGTTCAAGTAATTCAGCGAGTGTGACGATATTCTTTTTCTTTATCAGATGCTTCATGAGAGAAGTTCCTGCACCGGCCATATTCAGTTTTGACAGTTTCAACTGATTAAATCCGGTCGGAAGCATGAACCCAAACATCCTGGATATGAAATCTTTCTTTACTTTGAATTTCTTCCTCAGGGCAGTAGTTCCCCAGAATGTAAAAAACAACGTAACCTCTGATCCCATTGCAGCTGCCCCTGTTGCTATAATGAAAGCTGCAATAAGTTTATCCAGTGAACCGGAAAAGACAATTATCGATAATTTGTCTTTTGGACTGTCATTTTCCAGCACTTCGATTCTATCCTTCAATTCCTGGATCTGTTCAAGCATGTTCTCCATATTATCCTCTCTTTTTTCCTTTTTAACTTTCTTGTATAACCGAATTTAACGCTGGTTATACACCATCGGCAACACTACCTTGATGCACTTCAAAGTACTCCTGATCAGCAGTGATTTATTTTCTGAATGCCGGTTATTCGATTTCCAGGAACACGGTGGGATCATCCAGTTGCTCGACTCTTCCGATAATGGTCGTTTCTGTATCACCATGTTCTTTGAGAGTGCTTACAAGTGATTCAGCCTGATCCGGTCTTACAGTTGCCAGCAATCCGCCCGATGTCTGTGCTTCAGCGAAAAGTATGAAATATCTCTTATCCAGGTTTTCGGGCATCTTCAGATGTGGTTCAACGTATTCCTTGCACTTGCATACTCCACTTGGATTGAATCTGTCAAGCAGATCCGGAAGACCGGGGAGAAGGGGGACATCTGCCGAACGGATGACCAGTTTCACTCCGGCATTTCTCGCGATTGGAAGAGCATGACCCAGGAGCCCGAACCCTGTCACGTCGGTCAGGCAGCTTATATCGAATCGCTGCATTACTTCAGATGCGTACATGTTAAGGCGTTCCATCCAGTAAACGAAAAGTGAAAATTGTTCTGTGGTTAGTCCTTCATTGATCATTGCATCGCAGTATACACCTGTTCCAATTGGTTTTGTCAGAATAATAACATCGCCCGGTCTGGCGTTGTCATTGGTTAGAGCGGCTTCGGGATCGGTCAGCCCTGTAACACTCATACCGTATACCATTTCTTCCTGCTCGAGCGTGTGTCCGCCCAGAAGTACAACTCCGGCTTCATGCAGTTTTTCAGCGCCGCCAATGAGAAGTTCCTCAATTGCTTCCGATGGGATCTTTCCTGCCGGATAGGCAAGATGGTTCATTGCCGTTATGGCTTTCGCTCCCATGGCCCAGATATCGGACATGCTGTTCGCGGCGACAATTCGGCCGAAGCTGCGAGGATCATCCACTATCGGGTAGAAGAAATCAACAGTCTGCACCAGAGCGACACTTTCTGAGATTTTATAAACTCCTGCATCGTCCATTGTCTGCATACCAACGATAAGATTGGGAGAATCGGGCAACGGAAGCTTTTCAAGTATCCCGGCCAGCCTGGTCGGGTTCAGCTTGCCTGCTCAACCAGCGCAGGGGCCGTAGTCCATGAGGCGTATCATCTTTCCTGAAGGAAGCGATCGCTCAGGTACTCCGCCACACTGCAGTTTACTCAGGAGGAATTCGCAGTAGGTCTGCTGGTGCCTGTCGTGATGGAAAGGTATACATTCCTTGCAGTTACCTCTTCTTCTGCAGTCAGAAGGACAGGGGCAGTTCTTTCCATCGTAGAGTTCGGATTCTTTCAAATCAGTCCATATCTGAAAATGAATAAGAAAATAACATACCAGCACAATAAGGATATATACAAAAAAACCTGTGAAAAGAAACAGCTAATCCAGATCGTTCTCTGAAGCTTTGAACCCCCGTTTCTTTTTCAACAGACTCCGTTCCCGTTTCTCCTGAAGCCTCTTTTTCCTTGAAGCGGGAGTCGGTTTTGTTGATTTTCGCTTTGCCGGTTTCTGAGCTGCTGTTACAAGCAGCTTGATCAGTCTTTGAACGGCATCATTACGGTTCATGGTCTGTGACCGGTATCGTCTTGCATGAATTACGAGTAAGCCTTCTCCTGTTATTCTGCTGCCGCCGATCTTCCTCAGTCGGTTCTTCACAGTTTCGGAAAGGGACGGAGAACCGTCAATGTCAAATCTGAGCACTACGGCGGAGGAGGTCTTATTGACCTTCTGGCCTCCGGGTCCGCCTGAACGTGTGAACTCGAACTCAAGCTCGGTTTCACTTATACTGATATTTTCCGTTACCTTAATCATCGACTATCTTCGCTGTTGACCGGTTTCAATTTCTCCTGCATTATGTATATAATCATTCAAGCGGTCTGTAAAAGAAAGGAGTGCTTATGAATCCTGTTGTCCTTCCGATTGTCGGCATATTCATTCTTGCGGGTGTTATTATCTGGATGGTTTTCATGTTTGAGAAGAAGAGAACTTCAGCATGGGAATCGATATCACATCGACTTGGAGCGAAATTCACTCCCAAAGATACAGAGAGACATGCTCGTTTCCCTTTCCGACTCTTCAACAGTGGAAGTAATCGGAAAATGAAGAATTATCTGGAGTGGGAATCGGAAGGAGTTACAATTCATCTGGCTGATTATCAGTTCACAACATATCACAACACCGGCAGAGGAAGTTCATCAAAGGTTCATAAGCAGACGATCTGCATTCTTGAAAAAGAAGGGCTTGATCTCCCAGTGACTTTCTTGCGGGGGCAGGTGGCGTTGTTCGATTGGGTTGGAGAAAAATTCGGCGCCCAGGATATAGATTTCTCAGAAGATCCCGAGTTCTCAAAAGCATTCGTAATCAAAGGGGATGAAGCTCGCACGCCTCAGGTATTCGGACATGAGTTGAGGCAGCACTTTCTACAGCAGAGGAAAGCTTTTAAAACTTTCGAAATGAACGGAAATGCACTGATGATCAACTTTGGGAAACGGAGAAACCCTGAGGAGTACGCTGACCTGGTTGCTATCGCGATGCCCGTTTTCTACATGGTCAACAACAGGTCAGCCTGGTAGCATCTGATCATCTGGCTCGGTAGTTTATCCACCCCCCGAGCAGAATCAGCGCAGCGCCTGCAAAAACGGCAATACCCGGTATGGAGTTGAAGAACATAATCTGCCAGAGCA
>DAOWJX010000234.1 GCA_030640155.1 Candidatus Aegiribacteria sp.
GAGCAGAGGCGATGAAAACCCCCTTGTTCTGAGTATGCTCCACGCTCTGTTTATCTTATCTTCAGTTTTGCTGTCCAGAAACAGACAAATATCACATAGCATTTCTCCCCCTTCGATGCCTTAACTCACAAATCGAATATCCTGGTAATTGTTATTCAAGTCATCCCCTTCGTATGTTTGCATCTATGGAAAACAGTTCAATACGAAGCTACACTCACGGTCTCGTGCTTGCGCCTATGGCCGGTTCCACGGATTCCGCCTTCAGACGGATATGCCGTTCGATGGGTGCTACAGCAGTTGTTACCGAGATGGTTGCTGCGGCAGGATTGTCCAGGCGATCAGTCAAAACGATAAAATTACTGCAATACGAGCCTGAAGAAAAGCCGATTGGTGTTCAGTTATTCGGAAGCAGACCTGATGATTTTGCAAGAGCCTCATTACTGGTATCAGAACTCGGGTTCGACTTCATCGATATCAATGCCGGATGCCCTGTAAAGAAAGTACTTCGAAGCGGTTCAGGTTCAGCACTTCTTCGAGATATTCCAAGACTGGCAGCGATTGTTAAAGCAGTCTCATCCGAGACCGATCTTCCTGTTACGGTTAAAATACGCACAGGCTGGTCACCCGAAGAACCTGTAAAGGACAGTCTTCCGACTATTCTGGCAAATGAGGGAGCCGCTGCAATCGCGGTTCATGGCAGATACCGTTCTGATATGTTTGCTGGCAATGTCAGAAAACTGGAGATAAAGCGCATAGTCAATTGCTCTCCGGTTCCGGTCATAGCAAACGGAGACGTGATAAATGTAGAAGCCGCGATTGATCTGAAGAATTCAACCGGAGCATCAGGTTTGATGATAGGCAGAGGCGCTCTTGGCAATCCATGGATTTTCAGGGGGGTATCCGGAAGACCGGAAGATGCTGTTCCGATGCCTGGAGAGCTTACATCAGTAATCAGCAAGCAGTTTGAGTTTATGAAAGAGTATATTCCCCGGGAGCATGTGTATCATATATTGAGAGGACATCTGCTGAATTACCTAAAAGGATTCAGGGGAGCATCCGGATTACGCAGGAAAGCGGTGCATGTGGAGAATTCGACCGATTTGAATGGTATTCTTGCTGAAGCTGAGAAACTACTCAGAATGGAAAGGATTGACAGATCTTGAAACCTTTTCTGATAATTCTCTGCTACATTTTTCTCATCGGATCAGCATGTGGTCCATCTGATTCTGTTCTTCTCCCGGATAGAACTTACCTTGAGGAAAACGAGTGGTGCAGATATACCTGGAAGGAAAATGACGGCTGGGCTTTCATTGCCTGGGCAATAGATATTCAGGATGGCGCTGATATACTGGCTATCCAGTCCGGTTATCTCCCTCAGGAAAAACCACAGCCGGGTGAAGAAATAAGATTTCCTTTCCCCGAGAATCTCTTGGATGCGCTTGAAAGTCGCCTGGATGCCGCAAGACTGGTAAGGGAAGCCACTGAGGTACTTGCATCTGAAGATACACTGTCTGTCTATAATCTTCTGCAAGCTGCGATGGACACGGACCCTTCATGGTCTGTTCCAGCATATAACTTTGCTCTTATTCTTCTTGAAACCGAAGGGACTGACAGTGTTCTGGCAATGCTTCAACCATGGTCACACAAATTCGACGTAGCGCTGATTCAGTCAGAAATAGCCTGGAATACCGGGAATCCTGACGTAGCGCTCCGGCAGCTTGAAATATGTCTTATGGCAGAATCACCACCATTTGAAGTGCTTGCTGCCGCAGCCTTGATCTACACTGTAACCGGGCATGTCTATCAGGCATCAGGGATCTGGAGAGAGATACTCGCAAGCCATGAAGCCGATGCATCCATCAGACTCATGGCAGTGAAGTACGCAATTCTGTTTGAACAGCGTCAGGCCCGGGAATAATTCTTAAACAGCTTCGATAGTCAAAGGGGGTTTTCCAAACAGATGTTCGGGAACCGCGAACGTACTATCAACATGTGTCTTCTAAACAGCTTCGATAGTCGAGGGTGGTTTTGAAGTAATATTGTACGTAACGCTGACTACACCCGGTACCTCGTCAATTATCTCAGTTGCAATCCTTTCAAGCATTTCAAATGGAAGTCTTGTTGGTGTTGCCATTCGTGCGTCTGTACTCTCCCAGCAGCGCACTTCAATCTGCAATCCGAAATCGCGTTTGCCGACGCGTATGCCTGTCACACGATCCTCATGGAGAATGGCCATGTACTGGAATGCTCCTGTATCCTTAAGCAATCGCTCAACGACGACAGTGGCCTTTCGAACAGTTTCGATTCTTTCCGGAGTAACCTCCCCTATCACTCTGGCCGCCAGTGCAGGTCCGGGAAAAGGTATGCGATTAAACAACTCGAACGGAAGGCCAAGTGCTTTACCGGTTTTCCTGACTCCATCCTTTCGAAGCTGAACAAGCGGTTCAATGATCTTGTAACCGAAGGTCTTCTGCGGATCGATCCCCAGCTGCGCAAAGACGTTGTGCTGCCTTTTTATAGCGGCAACGGTCTCATCGATATCAGTAAGAATGGTTCCCTGCAGAAGGTGTTTAGCTCCGCTTTCTCTTACAATTCGTCCGAAAACTTTCTTGTAGAAACTCTGTGTGATTGCTTCACGCTTCTCTTCAGGATCTTTGATTCCCTTGAGTGCTTCAAAAAACTCCGAACGGGCATCTACTACTTCTACTGTCACTCCAAGCTCCTTGAAGAGTTCTGAAACCCTCTCAGCCTCTCCACTGCGCATCAGGCCGTTTTCCACAAATACGGTTCTTAGACGGTCTCCAAGCGCACGATGCCCCAGCATTGTAACAACTGATGAATCGATACCACCTGACAGAGCGTTTATCGCTACTCCGTCACCTACCATTTCACTTATCTCTTTTACCTTCTCACTTATGAATTGATCCGTATTCAACGCCAGTGCAGTGATTTCTTCAGCCATTTTAACCTTCCTTATAATAATCCATTCAAATAGGATACTCCCTTGTCCGAACATCTGCCCGGGACCACCATCAATCATGATCTCCAGACTTGTTAAGGATGAACTGATATCTGCTGAGATCGGTTTACAGGGATGAAGATACCGGGGACGATCTGCCTTTGCAAGAACATGTACCTTGAGCTGATGGTATTAACCTTGAATAACCGGAAGCTAATTACGAAATATCAATGCGATGATGGCTGTCCTGACTAAGCGGTCTTTGCTGATTCACTGTAAATAAGGACACATTGGACCGGAACAGAGTATTGACAATTATAAATTGCAGAGTAATAATGAATAATGATGTTAGGATGTTCTATTATCTTTGCTTCATATCTCTAGGAGGGGGATTATGAAATATTTTTCTTTTCTCATTGCAATACTTGGTATTGTATCTCTTTCGTTTGCTACTTCAGTCACTCAGACAACCTGGGCCGGAGGTCCTGGTTACGTGGGACCGTTCAGTAACTGGAATGCAGGTCAATTCTATCAATCCTTTAATATTAACTGGTCACACATACCGGGAATACTGAGTATCACACGCGTATATGATTATGAACATGTTATTACTACGTACTTTGATGGCCCATCGTCAATATTCGCAGCGGATGTAAACGGTGATAACATGATTGATGTACTCGGTACAGCTGCTGGTTCCAACCAGATCTTCTGGATGCAAAACAAAGATGGCGCAGGGGGCATCTGGACGAAACATCCGATTGATGATAACTTTGATAGTGCAAGCTCTGTTTATGCTGCGGATATAGACAATGACGGTGATATTGATGTAGTTGGTGCAGCTGGTCTTGCTCACGATATCATATGGTGGGAGAATGCTACCGGCTCCGGTCTTGGTTGGATCGAACATCTGGTTGATATCAGTTTCTACGGCGCTAACTCAGTATATGTTTCAGATGTAGACGGTGATGGTGATCTGGATATACTTGGAGCTGCCATTAATGTTGACATGATATCATGGTGGGAAAACCTTGATGGTTCAGGATATAGCTGGACCGAACATGTCATAACCAGCAATTTCGATGGCGCTCATTGCGTTTGTGCAGCTGATATCGATGGTGATGGTGATATGGATGTACTTGGAGCTGCACGCATTGCGCATGATATCTTCTGGTGGGAAAATTTGAATGGTTCCGGTACAAGCTGGACAGCTCATCCTGTTAATCAACAATTCAGCGGTGCGTCGTATGTATTTGCAGCAGATATCAACGACGATGGTGATATGGATATACTTGGAGCTGCCATTTATGACGACGATATAACATGGTGGGAGAATCAGGACGGTTCCGGTACGAGCTGGATCAAGTATAAGATCGATGATAACTACGAAGGAGCATCTTCGGTGTATTCGGTTGATATGGATGATGATGGTGATTTGGATGTACTTGGAACTGCAAGTGGTGAGAATGATGTTTCATGGTGGGAGAATATGAACGGTTCCGGTACAAGCTGGACCTGTCATGAGATCGATGCGGATTTCGATGGAGCATCTTCGGTATTTCCCGCAGATTTTAATGATGATGGGGTTATAGATGTACTCGGATCATCATTCTGGTCAGATTATATCTCATGGTGGGGAGGGTTTGAAGCGACAGGCACACTGGAATCAAGTATTCTCAATACAATGGCTATTCCTCTCTGGGGTTGGATCGACTGGAACTGTACTACCGGACCGGGAACTTCGGTATCTTTTCAAGTCAGAGCTTCTACTGACCACACCAACATGGGTGAATGGTCAGAAGTAATAACTGAACCTGGCAACCTTGGAGGCATACTGTACAATGGTCATCAGTATGTTCAGTACAGAGCAATTCTGATAGCAGAAGATAACAACTTAACACCTACTCTTGAAGATATTACTATTTCATGGAATTTAGAAGGAATCAGCGGAGATGACCCGGCTGGATTCAGTCTTCTGCCATTTTCTCCAAATCCGATGCAGAGTAATATTCTGATAGGCTATACCGCACCTGGTGAATCTGTTGTACATCTGTCGATTTACGATGTATCCGGTCGGTTGGTGAAACAGATTGAATCAGCGGATAGCCAGGATGGTTATAATCAGGTTGTTATTCCTGAACTTGATTCCGGTCTGTATTTCTGCCGGATGACATCTGGAGACTTTGCTGAAACCAGACAGTTTGTAGTAATTCAGTAGAGGATCAAATCACTGTTCGATAATTGAAGTGAAAGGGAGCCGGTTCATACTGGCTCCCTTCTTTTGCTAAGAATACTGGTAGGATCAGGTATGACCTTTCATCTTTTCGGACAGATCGATATGGATTATCCATATAATTACATTCGAATATTTCCAGATTTTCGAAGGACTTGTTGATTCTATTCATTA
>DAOWJX010000091.1 GCA_030640155.1 Candidatus Aegiribacteria sp.
ATGAAAATGAGCATGTTTTCACCCGGGGGAGATTACATCTGCTCCGGTGGAAGGCAGGGCGAAGGGCCGGGTGAGTATGCCGCTCCCTCCGGAATAACACCTTCACCAGGTGGTGGTTTCATGGTTACAGACATGATGGGGGGTAAATTCATCTTCTACGATTCCCTTCTCGGATTCAGCCATGAACTGTCTGGTTTCGTTCCGAATCCTCCCAATGATCCGATAATCCTTGATGACGGTCATATTGTGGGGACAAGATTCATCTTCGATAATGAAGAGGGAAACCTCTGCAACTCCCTCCACAGGTGGGAACCAGGTGAAACTGAACCGGAGCTCACCTATTTTTCCAGGAGAGGTGAATTTAATCGACAGAACCCTCAGGAAGTATTCCGTCTCACAGCGATCAATTGCTGCGCACTGCCGGATGGAAGGGTAATCTCCTCACCCATGAGTACTGAGGAATACATTATTACCTGTTACACACCTGAAGGCGAAATCGACTGGGAGATTCAGCGACCATTTGAAAGAACAAGGCGATCTGAAGAAGAAATCGAGATAGAACGAGATATGATGCGGGCTGCGATGCGGAGAAACGGTCGCGATCCCTCTTATGTTGATCAGATTGAATTCCACGCCTGGGCGGACGCGGTTACAGACCTTAAAACGGATGGCGAACGGATCTGGGCACGCAGAGGTGGAGTCCTGGTGCCGCTCTTTGACATTTACAGCATAGAGGGTGAGTATCTTTACTCATGCAATGTACCAGACCTGCCATACGGAAGCAGTATCGCTTTCAGAATATCTCCTCACGGAATCCTGGCATACCTGGCCAATCCTGAGGATTATTCGAAGGTCTACATTCTTGAGGAAACAGACATTGAAACAGAGGAATCTTACTGAATGAAAACATACAACAGAACCGGAATCTGTTGCTTCCAACGAGACACATCCGTCCTATCCAGCCGTGTTTTCTGTGAGGTAAGAATACCGGGAGTAATCCTGTACTGTAAAACCCACAAGAAATGATAGAGCACAACGAGCGACGTGCATGTTCGATTGACTAAAGCTTCCTTGATGCGGGAATCTCGTTCTCTGGAGGAGTTAACTTCGGAACTTACCCTGGACGGTACTGACTCCTCTTTTTTGGAAGCCACTTATCCAATACATCGGCAAGAGTCTGAATACTCACAGGCTTGGAAACGTAATCATTCATGCCTGCCTCCAGACATTTCTCCCGATCGCCCTGCATGGCATGGGCGGTCATCGCTATGATGGGGATCTTCCCGTTGAGCACCGAAGTCTTCGGATCGCGAATGCAACGAGTTGCCTCGAACCCATCCATCTCGGGCATCTGAATGTCCATCAGTACCAGATCGAACGGTATTGACTCAAGAGCTCTAAGCACCTCAACACCGTTTGCGACCACCTCTGCAGCAAAACCGAGTTTCTTCAATATACCAACTGCAACCTTCTGATTGACTACGTTGTCTTCCGCCACAAGTATACGTGCGCTCGAAGAACGAATCTCACGAATCGAATGCCGCGTAACTATGGTATGCTCTTTCTTGATTACTTCATGAGCCAATACTTTCGAAATACAGTCGAATAGATCCAACTGCTTCAAAGGCTTAGTCAAGTAAGCAGCAAAACCTATATCCTCTGCACGCTTGGCATCACCACGCATTCCCAAAGAGGTCATCATCATAAGACGTGTATTTTTCAGCGCAGGGTCTAACAGAATGTGCTTACCCAGGGTTTCGCCATCCATACCGGGCATCTGCATATCGATGATGGCAGCTTGAAAAGGATCCCCCTCCTTGACAGCCTCGCGCAGAAGATGCAGAGCCGTCTCGCCTCCCTCCGCCTCCTTTGTTCGGATATCCCAGGCATCTAACTGAGCCAGCAATATCTCCCGGTTGGTTGCGTTATCATCCACTATCAGAATGCGAGATCCGCGCACATCAGCCGGTGGAAGTATCTTGACCTCCCGTACCGACTGCTTGGAAAACCGTGCCGTGAACCAGAACTTCGAACCTTTACCCTCTTCGCTCTCTACACCGATCTTGCCGCCCATCAGCTCTACAAGCTGCTTTGAAATGGCAAGCCCTAATCCCGTGCCTCCGAATCTGCGAGTTGTAGAGGTATCTACCTGAGTAAACTGTTCGAAAAGAATATTCTTTTTGTTTTCCGGAATGCCCAATCCGGTATCGTACACTGAAATTCGGATCAGAGCTTCATCCTCCGTTTCCGATTCCAGACTGGTTCGAATAGCTACTTCACCCTCTGAAGTGAACTTTATGGCGTTGCCTGCAAGGTTAGTAAGAATCTGCCGTAAACGACCGGGGTCTCCTCGAAGATGAGATGGAACACCGGGCGATACAGCGCAGATAAACTCCAATCCCTTTTCAAATGCCTTTAGAGCCATCATCTCAGCGAAATCTTCTAAAAGAAAAAGAAGATCGAAATCGAGGATCTCCATCTCCAGCATGCCCGCCTCGATCTTGGAAAAATCCAAAATCTGGTTGATTATCTCCAATAGTGACTCACCGCTGGATCGAACAATCTCGGCAAAATTCCGCTGTTCATCATCCAGATCAGTACCTAATAACAGACCTATCATACCTATAACACCGTTCATCGGTGTCCTGATCTCGTGACTCATATTCGCTAGAAACGCGCTTTTAGTGCGATTGGCGATCTCTGCGAGTTCTTTTGCTTTCTGGAGGTCCAGGGTTCTGGATTTGACTTTTTCTTGTAGAAGGATAGTTCTTTCAAAAAGAGAATATGAACTCCCTGTGGACTGAATACTTTTACTAACTCTCTTCTTCAGTGCAGCTGTTATTTTTTTATGTTTTTCAAGTTCCTTTTCCAGGTTGATTATTTTCGATTTCAGATCATCTATCTCGTTCATAGTTCAAACCTTTGAAGAATGATATCCTATTGTTACTCCTGTTAATGTTTGATTGACATGCAATGAGTTGAACTGCTCACCAAACGTACTGAATCCTATGAATTTGATCTTTCGGAGCTCATTTTCAACGTCTGAACTCAGTGACTTTTCCATAATTTCCAGACGCCTCAGAATACAATCGAAGCCTATGGTCAATTCGATTTCAGAGAAATCAGTTTCCAACTCCTTGACCTTTTCCTTTAGAGTATCAACAATTCCAACACCTTTTGCCACTATCAAGGGTAATCCTTCGTCAATAGCGCAGAAGAAAGTCAAGCTGCCATCGTCATTTGTTTTCTGTATTGAACGCACATACCAGTCTTCTCCGATCTGCAGCATGACCGGATACATGGCGAATATCTGGGAAGTTAACTCTTCAACATCCAGACCGATAATTTTAGCGAACTCCTCCCCGGCGGGTCCTCCATCTATTTCATAGACTATCCTTTGTGATGGATCTGCCTCTGTAATAACCATGTCCATTTCCGATGGAACGAAGTGCTGAATCTTGAATGTTTCGAAATCCAGAGAAGTTTCAATTAATGAAAAGACA
Source organism: Candidatus Aegiribacteria sp. (assembly GCA_030640155.1). Taxonomy (GTDB): domain Bacteria; phylum Fermentibacterota; class Fermentibacteria; order Fermentibacterales; family JCC-6; genus Aegiribacteria. The sequence continues at coordinate 3,504 of DAOWJX010000091.1, forward strand.
GCTGCATCTGAAATGAATTCTCCGTTGAAATATACTCTTGTTTCGGAAAAATTCAGGCTATCTCCGGCTGAAGCACCGATCAAGGATACCCCTTTAAGAACATTATGCAAGGTGGCGGTAACCATTTCTTCCAAAACAGACAGACCATCAATTAATAAGAAGCCGAACATCTTATTGGGATCAAGTGTAGCTGAAAGTGTTAATTCAGATGATAGAGCGTCTGCTACTTCTTGAGCGTATGCGATATCAAATCCTTTGAGCGGAGTAATCATATACGGGTGTAATCTAAACACCTTCGATGACAAGCTTACGCCGACCATCCCGCCATTTATGTACCTGGTGCCTATTTCACCAGCAGTCGTACAGCCAATAACCGGGCAGGAAAATGTCTCTTTTATTTCGCAAGCCAATTTGTCCAGGTCATAGTCCGCTGAGCAGAAAAAAATTACACCTCCCATCTCTTCCTGGTAAATACCCTCAAATAGTTCTCTAACAGCCGCTTTTTCGTCTGTTGTGACGACTTCAGCAATTTTTGTGAATTGATTTTTCATGTCAACTTCTTCCCTTATGAAAGACAGGAAACTGATTTTCCTTGCTACGAATCTTCAAATTTTCCTTTGGAGAACCTTCTTCTCCGTGCCCGCGCTCCAGGGTCAGTAAACCTTACAGGAGCTGTTATTGCCTCTTCAGAAACACAAGGGTTATCATCTCGTACAGCTCTTCTATGCTGTAGGGCTTGCTGAGAAAGAACAGATCTTTTCTTCGAATAAATTCAGGATCGGATTTATAATTCATGTACCCGCTCGTCAGAACAACAGGAAGTCCAGGTTTGACCTTATGAATCCGGTCCACAAGTTCAATACCGGATATGCCGGGTAGAACCACGTCACTGAACAATAAGTCGAACTCTCCATTTTCCCTCTCGAAGCTTTCAATCGCTTCTTCTGCAGTTGCGGCATCCACGACAGTATAACCTTTTTCACGCAACGCGCTTGTGACGAATGACAAGACTCCAGGATCATCTTCCACTAAAAGAATTCTCTCACAGCATCTCCTGTCAATAGAAAGATCAGAAGGAATTTCCTCCACTTGAATTCCTTTCTGATCCGATACAGAAGCTGTCAGGAAAACTCTAAAGCTTGAACCATCTCCCAGTCTGCTCTCGATCTCCACCCATCCATGATGCTGCTTCACAATGCCATAAACTGTTGAAAGGCCCAGTCCTGTACCTTTATCACCCTTTGTTGAGAAAAACGGTTCAAAAACCCTGCTTAACGTTTCATCATCCATCCCTATGCCAGTGTCTTTCACAGTCAGACATACAAAATTGCCAGTGATCGCTTCAGCTCTGGCATCCGCCGCGGTTTTGTCAAGAACTACGTTCTCCGTCGTCAGAGTAATGGTACCACCATCCGGCATCGCATCACGAGCATTAATGACCAGATTCAGGATAACCTGTCCCAGCTGTCCATCATCGGCTTCTATATTCCAGAGATTTTTTGCTATATGTGTCTCTACTTCAATATTTTCTCCTATCACCCTGCGAATCATGCCCGTTATACTGTCAATTGTATCGTTGAGATTTATCACTCTCAGCTTCAGTACCTGCCTTCGACTTACTGCCAGAAGTCTCTGGCAGATCTCAGTGGCTCGTATCGTGTTTGTCTTTATTTCCCGGATATCGGTGGCAATAGAACTACCTTTTCCTGCCTTCTGTAGAGCAAGGTCACTATATCCAAGTATGGCCGTAAGCAGGTTGTTGAAATCATGTGCTACACCTCCTGCAAGTCTTCCTATTGCTTCCATCTTATGCGAATGTCTTAGTTCTTCCTCAAGGTGCTTATGCTCAGTGATATCATTGAAACTCTCCAGCCCTCCAATTGATTTCCCTCTTGAGTCTCTAAGAATATCAATATTCTTCGATAGTATGATATCCCTGCCATTGACATGTATCATGCACTCCCTGTGATAGATCGGTTTGTCAATTGTTTCCGCGAAAAGTATGCATTCTTCTCTGCACGACTCACAATTCAATACTGAAAGACAGTGCTTTCCGATAACCTCCTGCGCCTTCAATCCTGTTATCTCTACAGCCACCTCGTTCCAGGAAGTTATCCGCCTGTTCAAATCCACAGTAAAGAGACCGCTCGGCATTGTTCGAAGCAGCAGATGTGACCACTTTTCACTGTCCCGGAGTGCTTTCTCGGTCTCTTTTCGACTGGTTATATCCTGACCCTGAGCAATTGTTGCTTTAATGATCACGCCGTCATCCTCGTAGATGTTCGCCGAGTTCCAGA
>DAOWJX010000060.1 GCA_030640155.1 Candidatus Aegiribacteria sp.
CCACTGTGCCACCGGAGGTAATGAAGCAGAAACCGGTCATTCATCTACTCGACTCAACGATACCGAGAAAGACCCTGCTGGATATTCTTCCAGCTCTAAAAGAAAACAACCTTGATTTCTATGGTTTTATCAGACCGGAAAAGTGGATTTCAGACCACTCAGATATGCTTGCGGATCATGGATGCCTCATGCTGCAGCTTGGGGCTGAAAGCGGGAGTTACTCCCTGCTTGACAGATTCAACAAAGGAATCGATCCCGAGACTTCGCTGGAAGTGATAAGGAGCTGCGCTGGATCAGGGATACGAACTTATGTGTATATGCTTCTGGGACTCCCCGGTGAGACTTTCGAAGATCTGGATGCTTCTGTCAGTTTCCTGCAGGGGGCGGGGAATTCAATCGATTTCATTAACTTCTCCATATTCAATTTACCCACCAACTGCGAATTATCAGACAGAGCCGAAGAATTCGGAATTGAACTGGTTTATGATGACGCTTCTGAAGATGTGATAAGGCTTTACATGCCCTTTCGCAGCGAAGGGCGGAATCCAAGAATCATGGCAAGAGATTTTATTACAGAAGAGCTCAGCCGGCTTCCTTCGATTGCCAAAGCGCTGTTGCGAACCCCAAAATGGTTCAGAACATCCCATTTTCCACTGATTGAGATTCCTGGGCGTATTTCTCACAAAGCCGGATCGGAATGAATACAGCTAACCCGCACATTTCAGGTAACAACCAGAACGGTTAATACCGCCAGAAGAAGCAGCCAGACGACCACAGCGATAGTGGCTGTTTTTCTGGCTCTGCCGGTATTATCCTCCGACCCCGGTCGAATTCCTACCGCAAGGAATACCAGTACACCTGCGAGGTTGATCGAAATGAGGTTCACAGCAAGCAGCTGTAAAGCACGCAACGCTCCGTCAATATTACCCATCGCGCCGAGCAGGCCTGCAACTACCAGAGGAGGCAACAATGCGGCTGCCACCATCACCCCTATCAGTGTTGCGGGAGCACCCGTACTGAGAGCGAGTGCTCCGGCAGCTCCTGCTGCCAGGGCAATAACCATATCCGATGTGCCGATGAAAGTACGAGAGACTATCTCGGAAGATGATGAATCTATGTTGAAAACCATCCCTGCGATTACAGCGAAGGCAAATGCGGCTCCGATCCGGATTGTGTTTTCTCTGAGGGCTCTGATTCCGAGTCCCAGATCCCCGATTGTCACTGCCAGGGAAAGGCCGACATTGGGTCCAAGTAGCGGCGCTATGACCATGGCGCCTATGATCACGGCAATATTGTTTCTGGCAAGACCTACAGCGCACACGACCGCTGAAAGCATGGTCATGATGATGTTCGTCCAGGAAGTCCTTGTCATCTCGTTTACATTCGAGTAAAGCTCTTCCCTGTTTACCCTGTGTATTCTCCTGCGCAATGTACTGCTGGAAATCTTTTTCTCATCCGGGGTTTCCTCGGAAGCCGGGATGGATGATACCACAGGCAAAGAGACAATCCTCAGATCCTCACCCGAATCAGCAAGCGCCGATCTCAGTTTATCCGTTATTTCTTCACTTTGTTCGGCTTCCGCTAGGATATGAAGCTGCGCCTGCTCAACGGAAAGCTTCTCCCACCAGATTGAGATCGTATCAAGACTGCTGATTGATGATCGAGCCAGTTCCAGCCGATCAGCAGGCAGGAATACTTCTATCAGACGTACTGCCATATCAGGAGTTATTCCTTCCGGTTAAAGAAGATTGCTTGCAAGTTCAGCAAGTCTGCTCCTCTCCCCTTTCACCAGGTTGATATGAGCGGTGATACTCTCATTCTTCAACCGATCAATAAGAAAAGTCAGACCATTTGACTGACTGTCGAGATAAGGTGTATCAATTTGATAGATATCCCCTGTGAATACAATCTTAGTGTTTTCACCGACCCTGGTGATAATGGTTCTGACTTCATGAGGTGTCAGATTCTGAGCTTCGTCAACAATGAAGTAAATTCCATCAAGGCTTCTACCCCTGATATACGCCAGAGGAGTGATAAGCAGTTTCTCATATTCAATCATCTCCTGCAAATTGATGTATTCCTTGCTATCAGTTGAGAAACGACTCTTAATAACGGCCAGATTGTCCCACAGAGGCTGCATATACGGATCAAGTTTGCTCTGAACATCACCTGGAAGATAGCCCAGGTCTCTGTTTCCAAGCGGCACAACCGGTCGTGCCAGAAAAATCTGTCGATATTCCTGTCTCTGAGCGAGAGCAGCAGCAAGCGTCAGTAGAGTTTTTCCGGTTCCCGCTTTACCGGTCAGCGTAACAAGTTGAACTGATGGGTTCAGCAGTGCGTGAAGGGCATACGTCTGTTCAGCATTCCTCGGTTGTATTCCATAGGCTCTCGTTTTGATGATGCGTTCGAACTCATCTGTATCCGGATTGAACCAGGCAAGTGAACTGGTGCTACCGTTTCTGAGAATGAAGAATTGATTTGGAGTCGGAAAAAGCTCACTGTCGATATCGCTTCTCGGAACGGTAAAAGGCTGCTCGTAAAACCTGGAGATCAGATCTGTGTCTATATCCTCCAGAATTCCCGTACCCGTGTAAAGCTCATCAACATTCTCAACTTTTCCAGTTTCGTAATCCTCAGCGTTAATGCCGATAGATTTTGCTTTCATTCTAAGATTGATGTCTTTGCTGATAAGAATTACTTCCCGGTTGGGATTAGAAATACGCAACTGGTCAGCAAGTGCCAGAATCCGATGATCAGGTTTGTTCAGGGTAAAAGTTTCCTCTACAATGCTTCCCACAGATACCTTTGCGGCTTTTACGAACAGTTTTCCTCTTCCTTGCCCAAGAGAAAGACCGTCATTGAACAATTTCTCACCTGCAAGTTTATCAAGCTTTCTAATGAACTCCCTTGCTTGAAAGTTGATGAGATCATTTCCTTTCTTGAACTCATCAAGTTCCTCAAGAACTGTAATAGGTATGACTACATCATGCTCCTGAAAATTGTCTATGCAATTGTGATCGTAGAGAAGTACATTCGTATCAATAACGAATAGCCGTGGAGATCCCTGGGAATCTGTCAATCGACACATCCAATCTATACGGGTTGTTTTTGTGTCCGTCTTCCAATTCTATATGAATTTCAAACAAAGGAAAACCTGCATGAGAATGAAGACCACTAACGAACAGTGACAGAAAGAAAGCGGAATAGATTTTTCCATCTATTGCATTTTCCGTGCATTTTCTGCATTTTACCGCCTGCCCGAAAACCCTTTACGGTGAGCCGCTAGCTCAGTAGGTAGAGCATCTGACTTTTAATCAGAGGGTCGGGGGTTCGATCCCCCCGCGGCTCACCAGTATTAGAGTGGGAATCGGGTATTGACGAAATCGACTTCAGTTACCATTGTTGGTAACTATTTCGGCGACCCCATCGTCTAGCGGTTAGGACACTGGCCTTTCACGCCGGCAACACGGGTTCGATCCCCGTTGGGG
>DAOWJX010000255.1 GCA_030640155.1 Candidatus Aegiribacteria sp.
CGTTGAAGTAGAACTTGGACAGGAAGTGGGAAACGTGAATCTTGAAGGCAATATGTTCAATATTGATCAGGATATGGTTCCATTTCCCTGAAATGCCTGCAAGAAAAACAGGATCGATTCGGAGGTATTGACATGAAGGCAGTTTTTATACCGGTTCTGATTTCGGCACTCACTGTTCTTGCTTTTGAAGATACAGGCAGCACGGGCTGGGTTAATGCATGTGAGGTTGTAACGAATGAAACCGATGCCGAAACACTTCTTAACGAACTCGCAGCCTGCGGATGTGATCATGCAGACTACCTCTGGATCCCGAACTGGAATTCACTTTCAGGATACGAGGGCTGGCTTGTGTATAACGGTCCATTTGATTCTGAGGAAGACGCCTCAATCGCGGCATGCCGCCTGTTATGGAAGTATCCTGATATTTATTCAATACTGGTTTCGGATGATCCTGTCCGCTTGACATCGTTGCCTGCCCCGGGTAACCTTGCGGACCTGACAGGTTTGATACCTCCTACACAGGATTTCACGCACCAGTCAACAGTGCCGGAAAGCTGGGGAACCGAATGGAAGGTACATGGCTCCGGAGAAGAATGGGAACAGCCTGTTCAGATGACCTCAACTCCTCCGGGCTGGATTATCGATGAGTGGGAGGATATTTACGTCGGAACTCTTGAACTTAGAGGTTTCACGGAACCGTTTGATGCCGCAGGTGAATATGAGCGAGTATCGGCTTTCATTCGCGAAGGGGCCGCGAAGCTGAATGTGAACGTAATAGAATCTCCAGGTGAGTACATACTTCTTCACAGTCTTCCCGATCCCGGAGATAGAAGAGGTGATGAGGATTTCTGGATTGCAATTCGGAACGGTACTCTTGAGTATGGACGTAGGTGCAGAAATTTCTACGGAGAGATGCCATATAGCTGGCTGAACATCCCTGAAGAGGCAAGAGAATCCTTTATACCGACAATTGCGGATTCCCGTCATGAGGCTATTGGATATCTGCTGGAAAGGCTCCTTGAAGACGGTGTGTACGATGCTATTACTATTGAGAACATCTCGTTCAGCCTGGAATATCTTGATAACCTTCCGGCAAACGCTTGGCGGGATTACTATGACATAGCTGTACGGGAGGTGCACAGGCCCGGTGGAGAGGGAGATCCCAATACCGCGCCGATAATGGACAGGTTCCGTGTCTATTCAAGGGGAGGAGAGATTCTATGGTGGAATCCCGTTTGGGGTTCTCTCCTCCCTTACAGTGAGCTGTTCTCCTTCAAATACTGACTCCCTCTACTTCCCAAACAAACTTTCCTTCTCAACAGTGCTTACGTTCAACAGGAAGCGTAGGTAATTCAGTATTTTCAACTACTGCTTGAGCAGTACGCACATTTCCGTCAGTATGTCAAATCCCGAACGTAATACAATGAAGTAGAGACCGCTTGCAAGTTCACCCTGCTGAAAATCCACACTGGTTGTACCGGCAGGATAGCCACCCTCAACGAGTAACCTGACTTTTCTACCGTAAATATCGTACACCTCGAGATGGATCTGCGCTGATGCAGGCAGATCGAAAGTTATTAACGTGCTGCCTGTGAAGGGGTTCGGACATGCACGAGATAAGACTGCGCCTGACAAAGCCCCATCACCTGTTTCAATGGACATCTCTACTGAAACGTAGTTGAACAGAGAATCCATGATAAGGCTCGTTGCGCCTGATTCTCCATTTGTAAGAACAATGACAGATGAGTTTTCAGCAGGGCAGTAGAACATTTCAGTACTACCGAAATATCCGATGCCTCCTCCAGGATGTCCCCATAGCTCCCTCCCGCCAGAGTAAACACGGCGCCAGGCAAGACCCTGGTCAGGGGCGATCCCGGGAAACTGTATAGTTGTCATAGAATCCACAGTAGCGCTTTCGAGTATTCTGACTCCACCGATCTCGCCGCCCTGCATGAAGGCAATAAGAAAACTCTCCAATTGTAACGCACTTGTTCTCAACCACGAACCGGGGTAATGAGGAGAAGTGAAATAGCCATAGGGCACGTGGGCTGAGCCATTCCAGTAGTAAGGCATTGCAAGTTGAGTTGTGTCAATTGAGCTGATGATGAAGGAAGTGTTGTCCATAAGAAGAGGATCAAAGAGATATTCCCTGCAATGAAGATCGAATGAATCCGAGTAAGTGCTAACACTTTCAGTGATGGCAGCCAGTACGGCAAAGGAGATAGTCGAGTAGTTATAATCGCTTCCCGGTTCACAGTTCACGAAATTGTCAGTGCTGTAAAGCGACCCGCCAGACACAAAGTATTCCTGACAGAACTCTATATTCGAGTAAGTGCTGTCACCCAGAGCGATCATCTCGTTGTTCCATGCGGGATTATCAACGAGAGTAGATGTATGCGTCAGGATCATCCTGGGTGTAATTGTCACTCCCGGATAGAAAGGGTTCTCGATAGTACAGGGCAGATAATCACATATATCATCATCCAGACCGACGAGCCCGTCTTCCCAAAGCTGCATGAAGACGACAGCAGTAACGGTTTTACTTGGGGATAAAAGGTAGAACAGTGTAGAATCAGTTACAATTGTTCCCTGGTTGAAGTTGGCATCACCGAAAGCCCCACTCCAGAGAATAGAGTCACCTGATGCTGCTACGGCAGCACAACCCGGAAAATGATATTGTGCCATAATCTCCAGAATGTAAGCATCCGGCGGATCAGCAAAGCAAGTTCCGTTTGCGGTAATCAGCAGAACTGCAACGGATATGAACAAAGTGTCTGGTTTGAACATTCTCATTTCAATCCCCCTCCGATATTCAAGACCGCAGAGGAATGACCAGACAATTGAAGGAAAGAAAATAAAGCCTGTCTGGAGAAGTTCCCGAGCGGGCTCATGATTCCCCATAAAAACTTTTATATAAATAATATACGAATATCAGTGAGTCAATTTACTGATGGGGTCAGGCTATTCTCCGGGCGGGTCCCAGTGGATCGGCCAGGGAATGTCTTCGTCGACAGCATCTGATGAGAGTAACTTACCACGGAGTTCAGTAAACTTGCCCAAACCATTTATCCCCAATTCAAGTTTGATGATTTTCGAATGCGCCTGAGTGTAACAGGAAAGGGCTTCTTCCATTCTGTCCTGATCGAAGAGAAGGATACCTAGATTCCCAAGATTGAGACATTCGTTAACCACATCTCCAACCTCGCGTGATATCCTGATGGCACTGTTGTAGCACTCAAGGGATTTCTCAGGTCGATTCTGCTTTCTGTGAAGGTTACCCAGATTTCCAAAGGTTATCCCCTGGTTAATGGAATCGCCCACATCCATTGCTATTCTGAGAGCGTTCTCATAGCATATTCTTGATTCATCCAGAACATTCTGGTTGAAATGCAGATTTCCAAGGTTCGCGTATACAACACCCTCGCTTCGGCGATTTCCGAGTTCCTGATGTATATCCAGAGCTTTCATGTAGCATTCAAAGGCTTCAGATGTTCTTTTCTGACTTTTAAAAAGATTACCCAGATTTCCAAGGGTTATCCCTTCGTTTCTGCGGTTCCCGACTTCACGATGAAGCTCCAGTGCCTTCTCGTAACACTCCTGTGCTTCCGTCAACCTTGTTTGTAAGTGATTCAGATTACCGAGATTGGTCAGTGTTTTACCTTCACCACTTCTGTCACAGGCTTCATGCGCAGCGTCCCGGGCTTTTTCGTAATATCCCCTCGCCTCTGTCATTCTCCCTGTTTCCATGTATAGATCGCCCAGATCTCTCTGTATCTCCATAAACCAGTCCTGAAGCAGGTTCTCCTCGGCAATACCGTACATACGGAAAAGAAGCTTTTCCTGCTCCTCCCTTCTGCCGAGAAGACCGAGGGTCACATGTCTCTTTGTCAGCACATCAAGCAGGTGCTGATTACGGTTTGGTCGTTCAGGAAACTCCTGCAGCCATTTCTGAAGTTTACGGGACAGGTCAAGAATAACACTGTGCTGATAGCTTGCGGCAGCATAATTCAGTGCCTTCATTCCCCACAGGATTGCCTGATCCATGTCACCTGCCATTTCCCAATGGTGAGCTAGTATGCCGGCAATCTTTTCTTCTTCTTCAGCGTACAGGGTCATCACCGATTCGGCTGCTGTCCGGTGGAGAAGTTTTCTGTTACTCTCGAGTATGCTGTTGTAGGCGGTATCATGAATGAGAATGTTCCTGAAAAAGTACTTCTGCTCGAAGGCGGTTCCCCTTCCGATGAGGAACCTTTTTAACTCAAGATTCCGGAATACATTCCTGTTGAATTCAAGGGACAGTTTTTCAACCATTTTGCTGTAGAGCTTCAGCTGAAACTCAACACCCAGAACAGATGATTTCTGAAGTACACTCTTCCACTCCGAGGGAAGATGATCCAGACGAGATTGGAGAAGACCGGCAAGGGAAGACGGGATGTAGATCTCACCTACAGGACTGTTAAAATCCCAATGACCATCGGTCTCCTTGAGCATGTCTGATTCCACAAGATCCAGAATAAGCTCCTCAAGGAAGAATGGATTTCCCTCAGCGTGTTCAAGCAGGAAGCTCTGCACTTCCCTGGCTACATTTCCGCTGCCGCTCTCGCTTATTCCGGAAAGTATCTTCTCCAGGAGTTCACGACAGGCTCCGTCATCAACTTCCGAAATCGTGATTTCCTCAAGGTCTGCGGAGCTCGGCTTTATATCGAACTCGACGGCTTCACCGTTCTCCCGCTCCGGTCGGTAAAGAAGATTGAACATTATCGCTGAGTCGGTGGAACAGTTAGCGATAACAAATTCCAGAATTTTGCGGCAGGTACTGTCTATCCAGTGAAGGTCATCGAGTATTATCAGGAGACGTTTCTCCTTTGAAAGCACCCTGAAGAGGTTGCAGAATGCTATTCTCGTCTCCAGAGCCCTGGTTCTGACATCAAGTTCCTCCAGTTTATGATCATCGGTCTTTATCGAGAGAAGATCAGCGAGAAACGGAAGTGAGGAAAGCAGTGCAGCATCATCACTGAGTGCCAGTATCTTATCCTTAAGCTCTCTATAATTGAGTTTGCTGCCGTACTCAATACCGAAGAAATCCCTGAGAACAGTCGTCCAAAGCCAATAGGCAGGCTGAGCGAACGACAATGTATGTCCGTTGAGCACCAGAATATTCCTGTTCTTACAGCATTTCCGTTTTGAGAATTCCCAGACAAGACGGGATTTCCCTATACCAGCCTCGCCCTTAATACCCAGAACAATATGCCTTGGACCTCCAGCAGGATTCTTTCCGGTTTCATCGCTGGCCTGCATGCCGAGTTTTTTTTCAAGGATGGAAAGCTCATCCGTCCTGCCCACAAAGGTGGAAGTTATAACTCTGGCAATCCGTTCCCAGCGGGTTCCAGAAATATTCCCAAGTCCCGTTGGTCGGAAGACATGTATGGGATTCGAAATCCCCTTGAGAGAGATGTCCCCCATATCCTCCCAGGTTACCATATCACCGCATTTCTCCTGAACCGACCTGGTTACCAGAATGGTGTTGACATCCGCAGCTTCCTCCATTCTGGAAGCGAGGTTCACTGCATTTCCCATTGCAGTGAGATGTCCTATGGCATCGGGGGCTACTGTAACCGAGCCTGTATTTATCCCGATCCTTGCTGTTACGGAAATTTCGATCTCAGACAGTATATCACTTGCGGTTCGGATAGCCTCTAGCATCCTCAGACTGCAGGTAACAGCTCGCATGCTGTCATTCTCCCCGGCTTTCCTTGCCCCGAACAGAACCATGATCCTGTCGCCTTCGATCTTGTCTACGTAACCACCGTAGTGACAGGAGATATCTACAAGAGTATCCATAATGCCCTTGGCGATATCATGAACCTCTTCATGATCCAACTTTTCGGAGATGGAAGTGAACCCGCCCAGATCAAGATAGAGTATCGCAGTATTCCTTCTCTCTCCTGGCTTGAGTTCAACAGCCTCATAGTTTCCAACGGTATCGGTTCCATGGCTGCGGATATGTAATTTCCGGAGCAGTGAAGCGAATTCCTGCGGCATTTAGTTCTCCATTTGACAAGTTTCGAATCCAGGGACTATCAGTCAATATATGTGAAAATTAGAGTTAAGGGTCAGGTCTTGAAAGTTAGCGTTAAGGGTCAGGGCTTAATAAATTAGCATTGAAACGCTGATTTATTAAGACCTGACCCTATTTGCTAAATGCTAACTTTCAAGACCTGACACCGCGCAGATCCCATTCACTCCCCTGAAAGTAGTTTTAGTGCGGCATCCACGTCTATCTCACCATTACTGAGCTTCTTGAGAACCTCAGATGGATCCTGTGGTGGCTTATCTCCCCTCAATTCACTGAACATATCCTCTATCCTCAGTCGAACAGTCGGGTATGACACACCCAGTTTTCTCTGAACATGCTTGAGATTACCCCTGGCCTCGAGGAATAGATCAAAAAGTTCACGATGATCTCCCTCCAGACTGCATACCGGGCACAGATCAAATTCCCCATTGACTTCTGTATCGCATGAACTGCATTGAAGTTTAACAACAATCAATTTATCACCACATGACGGACACTTAGGCGGCATCGAACTGTCAGTCATCGTCTTCTATCTCCCCATCTTCCTCCGGTATCTCTTCCACACTGTTTTCCAGATCCCCGATAGAGATATCACCACCCATAGTTTTCAGTCTGATAGCCGGGGCATCTTCATCTCCTGACAAACATACTCTTACTCTTGAGGTGCCTAATTGTCCAGACTTGTCTATCTCTCCGATCCCTTCCTGAACATTGATGTCACCTCCGAAAGTCTTTGCTGATATAACAGCTTTTGTTCCCTTCAACATACCTACACTGATATCTCCACCCATTGTCACAACAGCTGAATCCTCTTTCCATAAATCAGTCAGCGAAATGATGATGTCACCTCCCATTGTTTTTGCATTGAAGCCATATGACGCTTCCAGAATGCTGATATCTCCGCCTCTGGTGCTCACATTTACCGGAGTTTTTACTCTTGAAACAACAATATCGCCGCCATTGGTGCTGGTGCTGAGTTTTCCAACAGTCTCCGGTACGCACAGTGTAATATCACCCTCATCCCACTTCAGCCAGACAGATTCACCATATCGGAATATGGATACTTCAGGTGCATCGTCACCGATAACTGAGCAAGATGATCCTTTAACACCTTCAAGATTTATGTCAGCTCCGCTCCTGGATCGATTATTTGATATGTATAATTCTGTTCCTTCAGCCAACTCAAGCTCACCATCAAGTATTCCGAAATACTTGAATCGATCTTTATCGATCTCAAATATATCAGTAGAGAAGTTCTCATTAATACCTGATACAGCGTCACCTACAATATTTCTGACCATGTGTCCTATTTCACGCATGTTTTCCAGACCCATGCCTTGACCCCTCATGGATTCGAGTATCATTTTCTTCTGCTGTTTCATTCTTTTCGCAGGTGAATGATGATCCCGTCTTTTCCGCTCCCCTTCCTCCAGCGCATTAAGCAGTTTCACACCATCATCAGCAGTTATCTTACCTTCAGAAACCATCTGAAGTATCTCTTTCTGTTCGTCACTCATGACTACTCCTTTCTAGAGTTTCATATTTTCGGTCTTATATATAAATCTTACTTTATATTTTGTCAAGTCTTCTTTCTATTTTTACAATTATCCAAGAATTTCCATAATCTCCTCGAACCGGGTTGACAAAATGTTTGAAATATGTTATTCTAACGTTCGTTGGAATATTGGTATATGAAGGGAACAAATGAAAAAGTCAGATTTCTTCAGCAAAGTCTCATTACTGGGAAAGGCGCTGGATTCACCCGAACGGCTGCTGATACTCGACAGTCTCTGCCAGGCAGAAAGAACTGTTGAGAATCTTGCGGGTGTACTTGATTTACCGGTGAAGACAGTGTCTCATCACTTGCAGAAGCTGAAATCTTCAGGTTTCGTGACATTTCAGAAGAAAGGCAGATATTCTCTCTACTCGGTCTCCTGTACTGGCATTATAACTCTTATGAGTGATCTCAAGAACCTGTCAATCGAATTACTTCCGGATATGAAACTCTATATGAAGGAACTTGATGCTACTCGTAAGAAGTATCGATGTCCAGATGACTCGAATCTGACTGATTTAATCAATTCCGGAAAAGTCATAATAATCGACGTCCGGGATACCGAGGAATTCAATTCCGCTCATCTCCCAGCTGCTGTCTCCGTTCCTTTCAATGAACTTGACAATTTCATCTCCGAATTCAAAGACACCAGGACAGTTCTTGCGTATTGCAGTGACATTTTCTGTGATCTCGCTGACAGGGCTGTCACGCGAATGAGAGAAGCCGGTTTAACCGCTTTCAGACTGGAGGACAGTGTAACCGGAAGAATCTCTCAAACACAATGGAGAAGCCAGGTCTCTGGGTCCTCCAGATAGAGAAAGGTAAGTAGAATGAACGCGAAATATGTAATAACCGGACTGATCAGTTTCGTTGCCGGAGCCGTTCTTGTGGCAATCGTAGGTATCTCCGTTGCTCCAGGAATGATGATCAATGAAAGTGAAAGTCTTTACTCATATGATGATACCGTTGAAATAATCCAGACAGAAGCAGAAGCACTGGGATGGAAAATTCCTGCGGTTCATGTAATCAGCAACTCGGTTGCGAGTGGAGGATACGATGTAGCTCCTGTGACCGTTATCGAATTATGCAAAGTAGATCTTGCAGGGCAGATACTCTCGGATGATGAATCCCGCGTAGTATCCTCCATGATGCCTTGCCGTATAGCGGTATACGAAACATCTGACGGCAATGTAATTGTTTCGAGAATGAACACAGGCCTGATAAGTAAGCTCTTCGGTGGTGATATCGAAAGACTTATGGCTGACGCAACATCCGAGACTGAACAGATATTGGGAACAGTGCTTCCTCATTAATAATAACAGATACATAGGCAGAAACCGGAAGCTTGAATGGGCTTCCGGTTTTTCATAATCTTAGTTACAGCACTTTACATTTTATATTTTAATACATTATATACTAAATGTCATAATTCAAGGTCTGACCCCACAGTTGACCCCACAGTTGCAGTTGACCCCACAGTTGGTGACATCGCCACGCAGTATCGCAAGACCGTGATCAATTACAGTAAGAGCGAATTCAGCGCATTCAATCGCTGCCTTTCTGCTTCCTGGAAGGTTTATTACCAGCGTTTGTTTTCTTATTCCCGCCCTGGCTCTGGAAAGCCAGGCTGAATTAACTATTTCCGCTGATTTCTGCCTTATCATCTCCGGGATTCCGGGAACTTCCCTGTCACAGATCAGCATGGTCGCTTCCGGAGTAACGTCTCTTACGGAAAACCCGGTTCCACCTGTCGTGAACAGCACATCCAGAAAACCATCCTCGCACCATTTTGTCAACTTTGCCGTTATTTCAGTCACCTCATCGGGAACTACGGCATACCTTGCAGGAAGAAAATCATTACTGTGAAGTAATTCTATCAATGCGGGACCGCTCAGGTCATCCCGCTCTCCTCTGCTTGTGGAATCGCTTACCGTAAGTATGCCTGCGGTAAAACCAGGGCTGCGGAGTACTTCAATCGTATCGCCCGGTTTGACTGCACCGCCTGTGAGTACTTCCGCGAAAATACCTTCAACTGGAAAGATGTTCTTCTGAATTACATTATCCGCATGACCGTCGGAATTATCTTTCCCTATTTCAGTAATCCTAACCACAGCGGAATCGCCGAGTTTGAGCTTTACTCCGGGGAGCAGCGTATGAAGTTCAACTTCTCCGCCGACATCGATATTCTCGCCACAGCATCCGGCGCAGGTGCTGATACCTTCCGCTTCCATTTTGGAAAGTGACAGCTCTGAGAGTATTGAAACCTGGCGTGGACCTGTCCCACCGTGAGCATCACCTTTAATTCCGAAGTTTTCGATCAGGTTTATCATTTTCTGTTCTGTCTTACGAACCTGTCTCTTTTCAGACAGGCAGACTGCTGCTACCCTTGCCATATATACTCTCCTGATTTCCCTCCACTTTTCTGAAGGAGTCTCACATCGGTTATTTCCATTGCGCGATCAAGTGCTTTGGTCATATCGTAGATTGTCAATAGAGCTGCTGTCACTCCAACAAGCGCTTCCATTTCGTATCCGGTAGACTCTCTGCCCTTCACAGTACAGACTGCGGTAACTGAAGTTCCGTCTTTCATCAGTTCAATCTCAGTCCCGCCGATCCTTATTGGATGACAAAGCGGAATAGTTTCCCACGTTTTTTTCACCGCCTGAATTGCAGCTATTCTTGCTGTAGCGAATACATCACCCTTCGGCACCGAATCGTTGTCAATTGCTCTGGAAGCGTTATCTCCCAGCATGATCCGCCCTGATGCCCTGGCATACCTGTCAGATGGTTCCTTGCCGGAAATATCGACCATTCTTGCTCTACCCTTATCGTCAATGTGACTCATACTCTTCATAGCTACCCACCAATCTTCCACATTTCCGCGCTTACGCAGCCGCCATGTGAGTCAGGCTTGTTGATAACCACTTGATGCACAAGCCTGGAGATGCTCTCATCATCAGCTCCGTTACGTACAGGTTCCCTTATAGATAATTCTTCTGCTGATGCAAGACAGGGAATAAGCATACCTCTTGCGGAAAGCCTTATCCTGTTGCAATTTTTGCACATAGGATCAGAGAACGGAGCAATGATCCCGAATGTATCAGCACCGTCTCCAACTGTATAGATTCCAGCTGTGCCTCCATCATCTTTCAGACGGCGGATGTTTCCTGAAAGTGAAGCACGTTCAATGATCTCGTCCCTTGAAACGAAAATGCTCTGATTGAGCCTTGAGGACATATGCTCAATGAAACGGACAGTAACTCCCATCCTGTTTCCCCATTCGAGGAAGAAAGGTATCTCGTCATCATTAATATCACGCATAAGTACGCAGTTAATCCTTACAGGCTTAAGTCCTGCATCAAGTGCTGCCTGAATCGCTTTCTCTATATCATGCAGGGAGATGTCTCTTCGTGTTATCTTTTCCAGCCTGTGATCCCGCAGGCTATCCAGACTGATATTCACTCGCTGTATTCCAACTTCAGCAAGCTGCTTCGACATCTTCCGCAGAAGTAATCCATTGGTTGTCAGAGTAAGCTCTTCAATACCGATACGGGAAATTCCTTTTATTATCTGCAACACCCCTCTTCGCACGAGGGGTTCACCTCCTGTTATTCTCACCTTTGACAGGCCAACCGTATCACTGATAATCCGAACTACACGCACAACCTCTTCAACACTCAGGATATCGGCATGGTTAATAAGCGGAACACCTGATTCCGGCATACAGTAGACACACCTGAGATTGCACCTGTCAGTCACGGAGAGTCTCAGGTAATTAATTTCCCTTCCGTTCCGATCTTTCACGCGAAGGATAGTTCCCCGCCAGTTGAGTAGAAAAAATGAAAAGGGAGGATGTCTCCGGATCTCAGACTCAGCACCTCTTCACCTGCAAGCGCAAGAGCGTTTACGTTCACTGTGCTCATCAGATCACCTGAACCGGAACTCTCAGGATGGTGCAGTTTCCAGGCATGACTTTCACGGTAAGCAATAACCCTGAGGAAATGCAACCTGCCGGGTTTCTTACTGTAATCAGACGTCAGTTCTCCATGATATATACGTTTATGGTATCCCTTACAGCCGGCTCTCTTCCTGAGAAGAGGAAGCACGTATTCCTCTAAGGAAACCATCACTGAAACAGGATTCCCTGGAAGTCCGAAAACAGGTCTTCCCTCCGGATCGTTTCCGAACAGCAAAGGTTTGCCTGGTTTCTGAGCTACCATTCTGAAATGTAACTGAACCCCAATTGATTCCAGAACTGACGGGACGAAATCCCTTGTACCTTTTGATACACCTCCTGCCACAATAAGTACATCGGTGCTACTCAGAAGCTGCTTGAAAGTCGCTTCCAATGATTCAGGATCATCTGCTGAGTGAACTGACTGATCTACGGGAAATCCACCTAATGATAGCTGTGACTTCATAAGAGGCATATTCATGTTTCTGACGGCACCGGGTGATGGTATCCATGTTGGTGGAATGACTTCTGTTCCGGTTGTGACAAGTGCAATCCGAGGTTTACTGAATACAGGTAGAACTCCCCTGCCTGCGGCAGCAGCTATCCCAAGATGCTGACTGGCCAGTTTGGTGCCATGCTCCAATACCGTCTGACCCTCCTTGATATCCTGCCCCTTCCAACAGATATTGGCTCCCGGATCCGGTACATTATCAAGGTAAAGAACAGATTCCTCGACTCTGGAGTTTTCGACGATAACAATTCTGTCGGCACCTTCGGGAACTGGAGCACCGGTCATGATCGGAGCGGCCAGCCCCTGTCCAATAGTGACTGTACCTGAACCCCCGGCAACAATCTCTTCAAGAAGCTCATGTCTCAGTCCGTCTCCCGAAATTGCATAACCATCCATGGCTGAACGATTGAAGGGGGGCATATCTATATCGGAATGGACATCATTCGCCAGTACAAAACCGGCCACATTCTCAAGAGGTACTTGAATAACAGACGGCTGTCCCGAATTATCAAGTACTATTTGAAGAGCATCTGCAGTAGAGATCATTATACCTCCAGTTGATTCAACAGATCTCTGAAATCCGATTCAGTTCGATCCCATATCTCAATGATTCTCTCAGCCAGCCTGGTGAGATTACTTCCTCCCCCTTTTGAACCACCACGGTTACTCATAATGAGTTCGGCGCCAAGCCTGTCTTCAGCATCCCGAAGCAGGAGCCATGCCCTCTTGTACGGGACTCCGGTCTCCCTGGCAGCCTGCAGGATGGATCCAGTGCTTCTAACCGCTTTCAGAAGCTCAATTCGACCATGACCGAAAAGAGATTCACCTTCCAGTTCTATCCAGTGTTTACCATTTACCGAAAAAGAGGAAATACCCTTGATATTCATAAGAGCCGGTACAATCGCAGAGATCTTTTTAGCCTCAATCGCTGTCAGTGGAGTAAAGGTAGTCAGGTCGGCTTTTCTGGATAGTTCATCGGCACCTGGTTTTCGGCTGGAATCAGATATGAGA
>DAOWJX010000154.1 GCA_030640155.1 Candidatus Aegiribacteria sp.
ATCAGAATCCCAGACCTGCTCCGGTTGAAAAGGCCCAGGTGTGACCCTCATCGCCTCCGGCAAAATGTCTGTACAGACCAGCGGAAACTACCAGGAGATGTGCTCCAAACTGTAGTTCACCGCCAACATAGGTCTGGTCATTCTGCAGACCTGTCCAGGGATTGTTCCATGTATACATGACGGAAGCACAGATATCCATGGAAAGGACGGGAATCAGCGCCATACTGAAAGTGTGACGAGTTCCAAGATGCAATTTTCCACCTGATAAACCGGGCTCGAGTCGAATAAGAATGCCGCTGTCGGGACCGAACAGCCCTCCCCATGATGTTCCGCTGATTCCAAGCGAGAGACACATTTTCTGTGGAGTAGTGAGCTTGACGCCTATTGTCGGAGACCAGTTATCAAAACCTGCCATGACGGGAAGAACAAGGCATATCATTACCATAAGCTTCAGTGTGCTCATACAGTGTGATCCCTTTCAAGGAAGTCGGGTAACTCTTCTATGAATACTCGTATCTCGTCTCTCACGCGCCGGTAGCAGTCCAGTTTTCCCTCGAAGGAACCGGCATTCCTCGCAAGCACAGGTGGATCATCAAATCCTCGATGAATAATCCTGATTCCGGCAGGAAAATAAGGACAGGTCTCACTGGCGTTATCACACACAGTAATTACATAATCGAATTCCCTATCGCTTAGTTCATCTACAGTTTTACTCCACTGTCCTGTTATATCCACACCGGTTTCCAGCATCACACGTACAACCATGGGATTCAACCCATGAGCCTCGATACCAGCAGAGAATACTTCAAGGATATCACCTTTCAAATTCCTTGCAAATCCTTCCGCCATCTGGCTTCGGCAGGAGTTTCCGGTACACAGGAAAAGAATTCTCAGTTTATTTTTCATTCGGTATGAGGCATCTCCATCTCTCGAAATATCTTTTCAGCAGAATCGATGATACAATCACAAGAACAGCTGTAGTAATGTAAAATACTATAACGATTTTCAATTCTCAATAAATTATTTTGAAAGCTATAGCTTACTGATGAAATAGTCCAATTCATTTCCTGAATTTTATCTCCAGAAATTACCGTTGTTGCGAAAGATCTATTCAAATGATAGTTTAAATAAGATATATACATATGCGAAAGAGAGATTGGAGTGAATATGAAAATAACAGGAATCCTAGGAATACTGATAATGATCATAAGCTTTGGTGGTTCAGTGGATGGAGCAACTATTATTGATCATACATGCGCTGACCTTGGTCTAATCCCGGCCTCCTGGATCGAGGCTGTTCAGGACAACATACCATCTCACTATGCTCATACATCCCATGGAGGTCAGCTGACTTATGGTATCCAGTTCATAAAGACCGCGGACCCATTCTACGATTACGCGATAGGAAACATGTATCTTCCAACCGTATCAGATGCCTGGTGTATCTTCAACGGTCAGGAATCAGGTACTTACATAGGTCCGGAACTCTACTGGCAGACCGAGAGTGGCATGAATCTCACCCGTGATGTGCTTGATAACAATTCAACTATCCTCACATCAATGTGGTGCTGGTGCTGTCAGTGTGACTCATACAGTGAAGCCAATGTTCAGGCTTATCTCGATTCCATGACTGTGCTGGAGTCGGAATATCCTGGCGTTACGTTCATTTATTTCACCGGCAATGCACAGGGTACCGGAAGCAGCGGATACAACCGATGGCAGAGGAATGAACAGATCCGGGATTACTGCGTCAGCAACAATAAGATTCTCTTCGATTTCGCCGATCTTGACTGCTGGTGGTACAATCCTGGAACCTCATCCTGGGAACAGGAAACCTATTCCTATGGGAGTGATGATATCCCGGCGGAACATCCCGAGTTCTATGGTAACGAGTACGGGCATACAACGGCTGAAAGCTGCATTCAGAAAGGTGAAGCTCTCTGGTGGATGATGGCTGTTATCGCCGGATGGCAGGGAACCGGCATCGAAGAGGCTGAAACAGATCCGGAATACGAGTTGAAGATTACCAGCGTTAATCCAGCTTCAGGGAATATCATGCTTTCGTATTCGATTCCTGAAACGTGTACTGTAAGAATGAGAGTCTACGCCTGTGATGGAAGGCTGGTAAGTTCTCCGATTGATGGTGAGGTTGCTTCCGGCAGCCATGAAATCATTCTGGAAGATCTGTGCAATGGGATTTATCACTGTGTGATCGTTGCGGGTGAATTCAGAGATACGGTCAATGTGGTGGTGTTGAACTAGACAGCGTATTTAAGTATAATATTATGTAAATAACTTGATGATAATGTCAAAATACAAGGTTTGACCCTTATTCCCATTCGATGGTGCCGGGGGGTTTTGACGATATATCGTAGACTATTCTGCTTACACCTCTTACTCTGTTTACAATCGCTGAAGAGATCCGGGCCAGGTGCTCCGGAGCCATTCTGTACCAGTCCGCCGTCATACCGTCCGTTGAAGTGACCGCGCGAAGGGCAATCACTCTGTCATAAGTGCGCTGGTCGCCCATTACGCCAACGGTTCTTACCGGAAGCAGTACGGCGAACGCCTGCCATATTTCATTGTAAAGATCATTATCCAGCAGATAATCTATGAAAATCCTGTCAGCCTCCTTGAGTATGTTCAAATCCTCGCTGTTGACATCACCGAGTATCCTGACAGCGAGTCCGGGTCCCGGGAACGGGTGCCGCGCAACCATTAACTCAGGAAGTCCGAGCTCGCGTCCAAGTGCTCTGACCTCATCCTTGAACAGTTCTCTAAGTGGTTCGAGAAGCTTCAGGTTCATTCTTTCGGGAAGTCCGCCGACATTGTGGTGGCTCTTTATTGTAGCTGATGGACCGCGAAAGGAAATACTCTCGATGACATCCGGATAAAGGGTGCCCTGCGCAAGATGTGTCACCCCCTCTATTTCCGGGGAAGCTTCTTCAAACAGTTCAATGAACACTCTGCCTATTATCTTTCTTTTCTTCTCGGGGTCTGTCACACCTTCAAGAGCTTTCAGAAAAACATCCCTTCCTTCAATAACCATCAATGGCATTCCAAAGTGATCCCGGAACGTTTCAACTACCGATTCTCTCTCCCCTGTTCTGAGAAGACCATTGTCCACAAAAATTGGAATGAATCTGTCCGGGATGGCTTCGTGCAGCAACGCGGCAACAACAGATGAATCAACACCGCCGGACAATCCAAGAATTACCTTCCCTCCTGCTGGCAGTTCCTGGCGTATCATCTCCACAGCCCTTTTCCGGAAAGTTTTCATATCCCAGTTTCTGCTCAGTTCCGCGATATGAAACACAAGATTTTCGAGAAGCTGTTTTCCGAATTCTGTATGGTTTACTTCGGGATGGAACTGTACACCAAATCTTTGCCTTTCAGTATCCTCCATCGCAGCAACGGGAAGAGTATCCGTGTGAGCAGCAATTCTGTATCCCTCCGGCACTTCAACAACCCTGTCACCGTGGCTCATCCATGCCTGAAGACCAGTTTCGATACCCTTGAAAAGAGCTGTTCCCCTCTCCGGGTAAAGTTTCGCGGGACCGTACTCTCTGTCATGGCCTCCTTCAACCCTGCCGTTTTCATGCAGAGCAAGCAGCTGCATGCCGTAGCAGATGCCCAGAACAGGAAGGTCTGTTTTAAACAGTTCCGGGTCAGGATGAGGAGAATCATCATCGTAAACACTGGAAGGTCCTCCTGAAAGGATCAGCGCTCCAGGATGCATCTTCATTACCCTTGAAAATTGAGCGTTTCCAGGAATGAGTTCACAATAGACACCCATTTCCCTTATCCTGCGCGCAATGAGCTGATTATACTGCGAGCCGAAATCAAGTATTGCTACTCCACCTGGAACCATGATATCTCCTTACAGTATATTATCTTCACCTTTATTAATTGCGTTAAGCTGAGGTGGTTCTACCGGGTACTCACCATCAAAGCATGCGGTACAGTAATCATCGGGACCGTGAGCAGTGACACATCCGAGCATGCCATCCTTCGAGAGATACTTGAGACTGTCCAGTTCCAGTTGATCGGCGATCTCATCCACCGAATGATTTCGAGCTATCAGCGCTGATTGTTCGGGGAAATCGATTCCGAAATAGCATCCGTACCTGTGAGGCGGGCAGCAGACTCTCATGTGGATTTCCTTTGCTCCCGCTTCACGGAGGGCCCTTATTCTTGCACGACTTGTTGTTCCTCTTACGATACTGTCTTCGACAACACATAACCTTTTCCCTCTGATAGCTTCCGGAATGGGCTGGAGCTTCCTCATCACCATTGTTGCCCTCTTCGCTGAACCCGGATTGATGAATGTCCTGCCGATGTAGTGATTCCTTGTGAAACACATGTCGAAGGGGAGATTAAGTTCCCTGGCAAAACCGAGCGCTGCGAACATTCCGCTGTCAGGCACCGGAGCTACAAGATCACATTCAACAGGAAACTCCTTCGCCAGCTGCCTTCCCATCGCGATTCTTACAGAGTAGACGCTGTCTCCAAAAACGTAGCTGCCCGGTCTCGCAAAATAGACATGCTCGAAAATGCACTGGGCAAGTCCGTCCCTTGCGCTGAACAGTTTCTCATCTGCGCAAAAGTGCTCAGATTCCAGTTCATCTCCGCCATGAGCTATGAACAGGATTTCACCTGCTTCGATCTCTCGTACATACGCAGCGCCGCAGACCGAAAAAGCGATCGTCTCGCTTGCTATTATCCATCCGCCATCCTGGAAACTACCAAGATTCAGCGGTCTGAAACCCAGCGGGTCCCTTACCGCGAACATACCTTCGGGTGTCATAATGAGAAGGCAGTAGGCTCCGCAAAGTCTGCGTAGTGCAATCTCAAGAGCTTTTCTTACATTGAATCCTGTATTCTTCAATTCGCGTGACATCAGGTGAAGCACTACTTCAGTATCTGTATGTGTCATAAAGATAGCGCCTTGATTCTGAAGTTCCTGCCTTAGCGAAAACGCGTTACTGATAGTACCATTGTGAGCAATACCGACCTGAATTCCGGCCATCCTGACAAGAATCGGCTGGGCATTGATAACATCTGTTCCACCGAAAGTGCCATACCTGACATGCCCCATTACTGCGCGGATTCCGGGATTGCTCCAGTCCTCCGGCAAATCGGACATAGCTTCGGTAACAGTACCAATTCTTTTATGGAGTTTCATTCCCTCTTCATAATCACACAGAATCCCGGCCGCTTCCTGACCGCGGTGCTGCATCGCAAGCAGCCCTTCAGCAACAAGTGCAACTGATTCCTCGCGAAGACCTGTAATACCGCACAATCCACAATATTCTCTGATTTCAGACACTCGCTCTCCTCTTTGCAGCGTCTATGAAAGCATCAAATAAAGGATTGGACTTAAGAGGAGTGGATGTGAATTCAGGATGAAACTGGCAGGCTACAAACCATGGATGATCCGATCTCTCGATTATCTCAACGAGAGTTCCATCAGGCGAAACACCCGAGTAGACAAGACCGCTTTCTTCAAGCATCTTTCTATACTCATTGTTGAACTCGAAGCGATGTCTGTGTCTTTCAGAGATGTTTTTCTGTCCATAAGCCTCGAACGCTCTTGACCCTTCAAGAAGCCTGCACGGGTAAAGACCAAGGCGCATTGTTCCGCCTTTTTGCGTGACAGTTTTCTGTTCCTTCATGAGATGAATTACAGGATTGGAGCAGTCAGGTGAGAATTCAGAACTGTTTGCTTCCGGCATTCCGGCAATATTGCGGGCAGTCTCTATTACGGCACATTGCATTCCAAGACAGATCCCGAGAAAAGGAATACTATTTTCCCTGGCGAATTCTACGGCTTCCAGTTTTCCTTCGATTCCCCTGTATCCGAACCCGCCTGGAACAAGTATGCCATCCAGACCCTGCAGGAGCTCTGTATTCCCAGCTTCAAGTTCTTCTGCTTCAATACCTGTAACATCAAGGGGAACATCATTGGAAATTCCTCCATGCCTCAATGCTTCAAATATGCTTTTGTACGCGTCCTGCAATCCCATGTATTTGCCCACAACACCTATTCTGACAGCTTCTCCTGAAGGGTGAATCGCCCTGCGCAGCATGGCATTCCATTGTTCAAGGTCGAGTTCGTTCCGGGGAAGCCCCAATCTGTCAAGTATCAGTTCGTCGAGTTTCTGAGCAGCAAGTTCAACAGGGACTTCATAGATAGAATTTTCTACGTCCTTCTCCTCAATAACCGCCCTCCGTGGTACATTGCAGAATAATGACAGCTTCCTGAAGTGCTCCTCATCAAGTGATCTTTCCGTTCTGCAGATGAGAATATCCGGAACGATACCGATATTCCTGAGGATACTGGCCGACTGCTGGGACGGTTTTGTTTTGAGCTCTCCGGAAGCGGACAGATAAGGGATAAGTGTGAGATGAATGTACAGCACGTTCTCCGAGCCAAGGTCCTGACCCAGTTCCCTCAGAGCTTCAAGAAATGGAAGTCCTTCTATGTCTCCGGCAGTTCCGCCCACCTCGGTAATCGCAACGTCATAATCGCCTTCTGCTTGAGAAAGTACTGCTTTCTTTATCTCATCCGTGATATGGGGGATTACCTGAACTGTCTTACCAAGATACCCTCCCTCACGCTCACGAGCGATAACGGATGAATATATCATACCGGCTGTGTAATTACTGTTCCGATCGCACTTCAATCCGGCGAAACGCTCGTAGTGACCAAGATCAAGATCAGTCTCGGTGCCATCATCCGTAACGTAAACCTCTCCGTGCTGGAAAGGAGACATCGTTCCGGGATCAACATTCAGGTATGGGTCCAGCTTCTGCATGGTAACCCGGTATCCTCTCTGTCTGAGGAGAAGCGCTACTGAGGCAGCAGTAATACCTTTCCCGAGAGAGGACACGACACCACCGGTAATGAAGATGAATTTGCATTTGTGAGGGGGCATAAGAATGCTGCCTTTCGATTCAAGAAAACAGTCCACAGTATTATTAAATATGGCAGTATTTGAAATGGTTTTCAAGACCGAGAAAGCGGATCATTGATAAAATTCGGGTCTTCTGTCAGAAAGAACATCATTACGTTCCGTAATGCATTTATTTCGCGATTGAAGGATATCTACTTCAACTACAAGTACTTCCTCTATTTCCTTTCCGCTTCTATGGATTATTCTTCCTGCGGGCGCTACAACCTGACTTGTCCCTGTGAAATCAAGTGTACCAAACGAATGACTTTCTGATCCTGTCCGGTTGGCGGTCACCGCATAAACGAGATTCTCCGTGCACCTGGACAGCATTGTCTGCTGGCAGTAGCCGAGAACGAGATTTGCCGGATGACAGAGAATATCAGCGCCTCTCAGAGCAAGTGTCCTGGCAACCTCAGGAAATATCCAGTCAAAACAGACCATCATGCCGATTGAAATCCCATCCATGTCAAAAACATCAAGAGGGAGGTCTCCCGGATCGAAGTATGTTTTCTCTCTGTCAAAGAGATGCAGCTTTCTGTACCGCCCTTCGATCCCGGCAGGCCCAAGGAGTAATGCGCTGTTGTAACACTTCTCTCCAGCCTTCTCGGCAAAGCCTGTAACGAGGTGAAAGCCATTTGCACTGCACAGTTTCACAAGTGCGGAAACAGTTCCCGATTTTTCCGGATCCTCCGCGAGAGAGAGAAGTTCTTCCCTGTCACTGAAACCATATCCGGTGAATGGAAGCTCTGGCAGAACGATCAAATCAGCATCAATATCCTTCAATCGCGAAATAATCGTATTGAGATTTTCTTCAATTCCACCAAACACCGGAGCGAACTGGAAGTAGCCGATCTTAACCATAAGTACCTTTCAGTTGATATGATATCAATCCAACCCGGGTCCGAGTCCGGGGACGCGCACCGTAGAGTGCATGTCCCCGAAATATATGATCACTAAATAAAATACTACTATTGTAAATCCAGCTTATATTGAACATACTTTTATTGTATAAAAAAATAATCCCCATCAGGAAAGGCTGGTTCGCAATGGTCAGACCGATCTTTGTATTTCTCCTGTTTGTGTTCTCAATCTCAGTCGTGAGTGCTGATGAACCTGTTATTACAGTTCTTGACAACGGGCTGACCGTAATCACACAGGAATTTCATTACGCTCCGGTGATTGCTTCGTTTATCTCCTACAGAGTCGGTTCGAGGAATGAGACAGGGGACATCCTCGGAATGAGCCATTTCTGTGAACATCTGATGTTCAAGGGAACACCGGATATGCCCAAGTCCAGATTCTGGCAGATCGTTCAGAGAGATGGTGGAATCGCAAACGCTTTTACAATGGAAGACGCCACCTGTTATTATCTTGTACTCCCTTCAAGCAGGATAGAGGATGCTTTCGCCATCGAGAGTGACAGGATGGTCAACTGTACTATCGATTCGGCGGAAGTGGTTTCCGAGCGGAATGTAGTACATGAAGAGAGAAGATCACGTTGTACGGACAGTCCTGATGGCGCGCTATGGGAAGCCCTGGAAAGTACTGCATTTCTGGTTCATCCTTACGGCAACTCTGTTATCGGTTACGATGAGAACATACTCGCATACGATCACTTAAAGGCCCGCGAATACTACGAATCGTGGTATTGCCCATCCAATGCTGTACTGGCAGTGGTTGGAGATTTCAATACCGTAGAACTTCTTGCTATGATAGAAGAATATTTCGGTGACATACCGGCTGGAAGCACCCCTCCAGAACCGGATATCGTAGAACCTGAACAGACTGAAGCAAGGTATGTTGAAATAGAGCATGCTTCCAATCTCCCCCGCTTTATCATGGTATTCCATATACCGAGTGCTATGGACCCTGATACTCCTGCACTCGAGATAATATCCACGTACCTGACCGGCGGAAGATCCGGCAGACTTGATCAGATCCTTGTCGAAACGAACCTTGTGCAAGGTATCCGGGCAGGAAATGGGTTCAACATAGATCCGGGCCTGTTTAGCGTTTCAGTTACGATGTTCCCTCCGGATGACAGTGATATCTCGATCCAGGAAGTCCAGGACATAATCTGGGCTGAACTGGATATTATCGCTTCAGACGGTATCTCCCCGGAAAACCTTAGTGATCAGAAAAACAGGTATCGAGCATGGGAAATTCTCTCCAATGCCAACCCGGTTGGACAGGCAATGCAGTACAGCCTGGGCATGACGATGTTCAACGATCCCCTTCTTTCGAAAAAACAGCTTGAGGAAGTGGAACTGCTTACTCCCGAGGACATCAGCAACGTCGCGCAGCGATACTTCAGACGGAACGGTGTTACAATCGCTGTTTTGAATCCCTCCGGCGGCATGGGAATGGAAGGACAGGCCGGTCATGATGAACTTCCCACTGATGTTACGGAACCATCTTCAATTGATTACAAGGGTCTTGAAATACCGGAGGATTTCCTGATCCCTCCAGAAACATCCATCGCGGACGGAGTCATACAGTTCGACCTTCAGAACGATCTTACTCTTCTGGTGAAGGAGGACCATACATTTCCTGTTGCTGCCGTCAGCTTCACTGTACCGATGGGTACCCTCATGAACCCATCCGATCTCAGCGGTCTTGCTTCTATTACAACAGAAACTATGCTCAAGGGCACGGATGAACTGAACTCCACTGAATTCCACAAAAGGCTTGAAATAGAAGGATCATACCTGAGATTCTATCCGGGGGAGGAATTCTCATCAGGATCTGTAACCCTGCTCTCCGAGGATATTGAGGTAGCGTTCGAAAGTATCTCGGATCTGCTTCTCAGACCTGCTTTCAGAACTTCGGATTACGAAACCGTTTTGAACGAAGCATATGCTGATCTTGAAATGTCAGCTGAACGGTCTTTTTCCGTCGCTTGGGACAGCCTGCAGGCGATAACTGCCAGATCGCCCTCTGATTACAGAAATCCGTCAGAAGAGACACTTGATAGAATCACTCTCGAGGCCGTTGAATCGTTTCATGCTATCTGCTGCAGACCCGGCGGATCGGTTATTGCTGTTGTAGGTGATGTAGACACACAGAATGTGTATGAACTTATTCAAAACTACTTCGGAGACTGGAGCAATCCCTCTGAACCTCTCCCTTTGATCAGCATACCTTTGTTCTCTGATTCTCCCGGAGATACCATTCTTACGCCCATGCCCGGCAGGGTCCAGGTTGCGGTAATGATCGGGCGAAACGCTCCCGGTCTGGATATGCCTGACTATCCGGCTTTCAATGTTATGAACGTCATTCTGGGCAGGGGTATCGGTTCGAGACTCGGACACAGCGTTCGGGATGAACAGGGACTTGCATACTCGGTTGGAAGCTGGACATCCTCTTGCGACAGTACAGGTACGTTTATGGCATATCTTTCAACTCTGGCTGATTATGCTCATCAGGCTACTTCCTCAGTAATTTTCGAGATGGAAAGAATTGGCTCGGAGAACGTCCGCGATATCGAGTTGCGGCTGGCCAAGGCCGGCGCCGCAGGAAGGCAGGCTCTTTCCGGAACGAGTTATTCCGAACAGGCATCCAGACTTGCCCTGCTTACCGCTGATGGAAGGCCTCTGAACTGGGATCTCATCTACCTGGAAGATGTTCTTGAACTTACGCCAGACGATCTCAGAGAGGCCGCCGCAAGATACCTAATCCCCGGTGAATGGTTTGTTTCCATAGCCGGTGGGATACAGGACGATAGCAATATTGAAGAATGAGACAGTCTGATTCGATAATACTTCGACTGTTTCTCATTTGACAGGAGATTCTGGTGTCACTGATAATGTTGCTGGCAGTTGTTTATTCGTTCCATGTTTCAACTGACAGCTCGCCCGACACGCTGGAGAACTCATCATTGAGAGCTGTGATTACTCCGGTCACCGCAGGAGTACGTGCGGGTTCTCTTCTTGAACTTTATGATTTTGAAACCGGTATTGATCTTGCGGACGGGAGACAGTTCGGGGGTATTCAATGTGGTCCCTATATCCCAATGAACGGGGAAATAGTCTGCTACGGCGATACAATGGCTGTCTTCACCTGTCCTGGTCTCATCGACTATTCCACTTCCGATGAGCTTCCAATAGCGGTCACAATAACCTGGACCCTGGTCGAAAGAGGTCTTGAGATAGGAGTAACTCTTGAGGCAACCGGAAGTACCGAGTTATGGGAGCCGCTGGAGATAGATTTCATTGCCACAGATTACCAGACTGCGCAGTTCCGGAATCAGACGATTCAGGATGATTACTGTATCGACATTCACGGATCCGATTATCTGTTCCGGATCTCCGGAGATCAGGTGGCCACATTGAACTCTCCGGATTCTTTTCCCACGGCAAACTGGATATTTCCGAATCCCTCCAAGGGAATTCTTGTGCTGAATACCACTCCGCCGTCAGGACCGGACAGTTATCTCACCATGCGTTTCTTCGATGTTGAGCCTCCAAGAGAGAACTGCATGGGGCCGGATCTTCATTCGATTGTCCCTGCGGGAGATTGCAGTGAATACTATATGCGCTTTTCTCTGGGGGAAGATGTCATACCGGTTTACTTCTCGGCTCACCCTGACGGTTACGAACGAACAGCGACGTGGATCATGGACGAGATACCTTTTATTCATCCGGATCAGGGTGATTTGTGGGGGTATTCGACAACATCCGGGGGAGACGAAATGGTCACGGCCCAGATGATCCAGCTTCTTGAGGAACATCCGGGTCTGAAGATGAACTGGCTCATCCTACCGGACGGAATACTAACGCCAAACCGTGATTCTGTATGGTTTGAACCGGGATGGGAGGAAAGCTGGTCACACTGGCACTGCACATGGCGGATTTCAACCCTCGCCCCTTCTGACTATCTTGAATGGCTCCTCAATATACAGAATGACGTCTATCCGTGGGCTGACAGAGTGAATCTGGGATGTCATGGTTACCACCATACGCCAAACGCTGATTCTTCTTTCGGAGAGTATCACGAATTCATCACTTACGAACCGGAAGAACACATGGAACGGTTCATGATGACCATGAGCGATATCAATGATATGGGTCTTGATACCGCAATGATCAGATCTATCAGATATGCCGGACACAGAACTTCCCTCAGCGGACTTTACGCCACTATAGCCCACAATTTTGAATACTACTGCAATGGTATTCGATGGTGGGAGTGGATGGGTGGTGAACCGTTCCGGGATCTCTATATCTCGAAGTATCAGACCCCTGAAGGACGGATATGGGGGACGAATACGGTCTGGTGGGGTGATTACGTGTCCCAGCAGCCATATGATTACCTCAGTACCGTACTTGATCGGGGAAAACACTGTCTTCTCGGAGCTCATCCTATCAACATGCTCGCTCCGGAGGCATGGCCTGAGCCATACAACAGGATTGACAGTGTATGTACATCTCTTGAAACCGATTATCCGCATTTCGGCTGGCTGTTCCCGATCGAGTACGGTGAGTTCCTTGAAGACTGTTACAACATCACTGTAACATCCATCCGGTGGATGGGAAATGGCCTGGTAATGAATTTCTCGGGCAGTACTCCTTCAAGCCAGACAATCGTTGCCGAACTCCCGTCTGAGGCTATCGCTGAGGAAGTGCTTATCGACGGGTCACCCACAAGCTGGGAGACCAGACCCGGAGGAAGGCTTTTCATTACAGCATCCGGTCTCGGACAGGGTGACCACGAACTCATTGTGAACTGGCAAATAACAGGTATTTATGAGGAAGAGAATAGCGATTCAGGAATATCAGCGGTTCTGAGCGTTTCCAATCCTTCCGGAATGAGCATTACTGTGTCAGGTTCAGGCTTTCCAGCAGTTCCCTGTATCACTTCCATTTATGATCTGTCAGGGAGAGAAATTCTCAGAAAACAGGTGTCTTCTGATGCGAATGGATCATTTACAGCGGTGATAGACTGGGCAACTGGCGACAGAACATATCCACCGAACGGTGTATACTTCTTAACAGCCCAATCAGCCGATGTCAGAGTTTCTGTTCCCGTGGTACATTTACAGTGAATATCTGACAAAAGCTCTTTTGTCGATTAGGTTCCCTCATTATGAAAAACGGTGAATTTCGCTCAGAGGATATCAGAATCACTCAGCTCGAGAACGGTCTTACCGTTATTCTTCAGGAGATGGAGTACTCTCCTGTTGCTGCTGTAACAGTAGCGTACCGGGTTGGTCCATTATGGGAAACTCAGAGAACAAGAGGTCTCAGTCATTTCTGTGAGCACATGATGTTCAAGGGCTCAGAGAAATATGGCCCTGGGAAATTCTGGCAAATCGTGCAGCGGAACGGCGGGCTGGCAAATGCCTATACATCCAGGGATATAACGGTGTATTTCTCCGTAGTTCCCATAGCAGGTCTGGACGATATTCTGAATCTGGAATCTGACAGAATGTTCAACTGTCTCATGAACGCAAAGGAAGTGGCCTCGGAGAAAAAGGTAATACTGGAAGAAGAACTCCTTACGAGCAGAGAGAGTCCTGAAGGCGCTCTTGACATCTCCCTTTACAGCACCGCATTCAACACGCATCCATACGGAAATTCGATTACTGGTAATACAGCTGACATTCAATCATTCACGCAGAAGAATCTGGCGAAGTTCTACAGAAATTTCTACAATCCATCAAACGCTGTTATTGCAGTCGTGGGAAGAATAGATTCTGATTCGGTATTCAACCGCATCAAAGATCTCTTCGGATCTGAATCAAGGGTAACCACAGTTCGACCGGCAATCACGCCAGAACCTCCGCAGATAAGTATCAGAAGAACTGATATTCAGCACCCATCACAGCTTCCAAGAATATCAATAGGCTTCAGAGTACCTGCAGCGGATCAGCAGGTATCCTCAGCATTGTCGCTCTTTTCAATCTATCTGTCTTCAGGGAGATCAAGCAGGTTTGAAAAGCTGCTTGTTAAACCGGGTCTGGTTCTCGATGTTGCAGCTTCTACCAACACCCTGATACAACCGGGCCTTTACACAATACATGCTGTTCTTCCACCTGGAGGTTCTCCTGATGAAGTGGAAAATATCATATTCAGTGAACTTGAGCGCGTATCAGATGAGGGAATCAGCTCATCAATGATTAAGAGACTGAAGAAAAGAAGAATGGCATGGAGTACTATTTCAGACGCAGATCCTCATAGCAGATCAAGAAGGCTGTCTACAGGACAGGCAAGATTTGATGATCCACTCTATTTCTGGCACTCAATAGTCAATACAGACAAAGTAACAACTGATGAGATTAAAGCTGCCGTTTCAAGATATCTAATAAAGGATAACGCTACAATAGCCGGACTCAAACCAATGGGATCAGTATCAGGTTATAACACACCGAAGGTTCCAGCTGAATCGGTACAACCCGACCTGATTCCCCCATCCAGCCTGAAACCCTCAGATATCGATATTCCGGACAAACTCATCAAGGCGCCATCTGTTTCGGTTGGTGACAATACCAGAGAAATAATCCTTGAGAACAATCTGAGAATAATTTTGAAGAAAGACAGTTCATTTCCCGTCCTTTCCCTGGGTTTCTCCTGCCCGATGGGTTCCGATAGAGAACCTGATGGACTGACCGGATTATCAGAAGCCACCGCTGAAGCAATGCTCTATGGAACGCCGAACGAGGACAGCATCAGGTTCAATTCCAGATTGGAGAACCTTGGAAGCAGCATTGATTTATCCTCCGCGAATAAGTACGCCGGAGGAATAGTAACAGTTCTTGAAAAAGACGCGGAAGAGGCTCTTTCAGTAGTAGCAGATCTATTCAGAAAGCCGGCCTTCAGAGAAGAAGATATAGACTCGATCATAAGAGATACAATTGCGAGTCTCAGTGAGTGGACCAGCACCCCTATTGGCGCAGCTATGGATTCATTTTCAAGACAATCAACTGATCCGCCTGAAAAATCCCCGGTTCCCTCAAAGGAATCCCTGGAAGCAATAACCAGAAATGATATCGTTAATTTCCATGGGGAATTCTGCCGTCCATCAGGCGCGGTGATCACGGCTGTCGGTGATTTCGATGAAAAAGATCTTACAGATTTAATAAGAAAATATTTTTCCGATTGGAAGAATCCTGAAACTCCTCTAAGGCAAGCGGAAGAAATCAAAAACGCTAAAAAATCATACAGATCATCAATTCAGCTTGACGGAAGAGAACAAATCGCAGTAATCCTGGGTTCACCAGCACCCCCAAGGCTTGATCGGGACAATTACGCTTTCCACATTCTAAACGGTATTCTTGGTGGGGGGATTGGATCAAGACTCGGCAGAAGTATCAGAGAAACCGGATTGACATACCATGTCAGCAGTACTTACCTGCCTTTCTCCTCAAGGGGCAGACTGGCGATTATTCTTTTAACAAGCCCATCCGCATTCGAAGAAGCATTGGAAAAGCTTACAAACGAACTTTCAAGACTTGTCAGAGATCCTGTGAGCAGAAATGAACTCAGACTGGAGAAGGCGAGTTACATCGGTGGTCAGGAACTCGGAATAACGAAATACAGTGCAATTTCCAGAATACTGCTAAATTACGCTTCTTTGAACCTGCCACTTGATCACGACAGGAATTCACTTAGGATTATTGCTGAACTTACTGAAATCGATCTTCAGAATGCAGCTGAGAGATGGTTAAGTAAAGGAATTACATACCTATCCGCTGCAGGTGCGCTGAATAAAGATCTTATCTGACCTGCTCCCGCTTTTTCCATCTCTCCTGCAGGATGATACCGCTTATTACAAGTAACAAACCCGCAATAGTACAGAATCCAATTTGCTCACCCACAGCAGTACCAATAAAAACAAGAGCCAGAAAGGGAGTCAGGTAAATGAGATTCCCTATTTCCGCTGTGGTGTCAGCAAGCTCAAGAGCTTTCTGCCAGATAACGAATGTAATGCCCATCTCGAAAATCCCCACATAGACGGCACCAGCTATTCCCGAAGGAGCTGTATGGACAATATTCGCCAGTTTCCCTGTTATCAACCCAAACAGCACAAGATAGGCTACGCCGAAGGAGAACGCTTCTGCAAGAGTAAGAACAGCATTACCGGAAGATCGGAGATTCATGATCCAGAAAGCTGCCCATATGACCGTGCTCAACAGAGCAAGACCCATGGCAGTTATGGATAGATTCCCTCCAGCTGGATTTCCACCAAGCACAAGCACTGCAACTCCACAGAAGCTTATGAACGAAGAAATCAGAATTCTCGATGTAATTCTCTGCCTGAGAAAGGGAATTGAAAGAAGCAGGAGGATTATCGGCCAGAGGTAGTTGATTACCATGGCAATCTGAGCAGGTAATCTGTCATATGCCTCAAAGAGTACAAGATAGTAAAGGAATGGATTCAGCAGCCCTCTGACCGATGCTCCCGCAAGCCTTTTCCCGGAAAAGACAACAGACCTTCTTGCTCTTTTCTTCACAAGAATCATTGTCCAGAGAATCACTAAAGAAACACAGGAAGCAAGAAATACCAGTTTGAAAGGAGTAAGGCTTCGAAGGGACAGTTTAAAGGCGGTTGATGCTGTGGACCAGAACAGCACGGCAACAATCGCAAATACTCTGGATTTCTTCCAGTAAATGCTCTTCATATTTCTCCATTTTCACGTTCCGCTTAACCTGCAATATGTTAGATGTATGCAACAGCAAACCAGCCCCAAGTTTGGGCGTAATACTTTATACATGGATATACACAGATCACTGATTATCTTTAAGATAGCGCAATATATGGGTTGCCGCGGCACTATCACATACAAGATGTGGTGTTTTCTCACTTGACGCGGAGAAGCCAGAGAATATTATCGGTAAGAGGAAAAGCAGATCCTGGTAGTATTATCTCGATTCTATTTTTCTTCAATAACAGAAAATATTGCAGGTTTTAATTCGGAATTCTGTGCTTTACTGACCGGGGTAACAATGGACTGGCTGATTCGCAAGCGTGATGGCAAAATAATCAATTTCAGCAAGCTGAAGATTGAAAAGGCAGTTGAACGCACATTGAAGGCATCGTCAATTGAATCTGATCCTTCCGAGATCACGGATCAGGTTGAGGCTGCGCTGTATATGAACTTCTTCAAAACAGGTTCAATTCCTACGGTTGAGCAGATACAGGATTTCATTGAAGAAACGTTTGTGCTTCGCAAACTGACTTCCGCTGCGCGCGCGTTCATTCTTTACAGAGAAAAGAAGAGTGAAGCCAGGGATGTTGATCATCTTCTGAGCGGAATGGCAGGAGCTGTTTCAGACTATATCGGCAGAGATGACTGGAGGGTTAAAGAGAATTCCAATATGAATTACTCCCTCCAGGGTTTGAATTTCTATCTTTCATCTTCAATCACAAGGAGATACTGGCTCAGCAGAATTTATACGCCCAGAATTCGCGAATTCCAGGAGAACGGTGATTTTCACATACATGATCTGGGAATACTGGGACCGTATTGTGTCGGCTGGGACCTCATGACACTGCTTAAGGAAGGATTCAGGGGGGCAAGGGGAAAAACTGAATCAAAGCCGCCTGTTCATCTCAGAACAGCACTCGGACAGATTGTCAATTTTTTCTATACACTCCAGGGAGAAGCTGCCGGAGCACAGGCCTTCTCGAATTTCGATACGCTTCTTGCGCCGTTCATCAGGTACGACAAACTGGATTACACTCAGATCAAACAAGCTTTTCAGGAATTCCTTTTCAATATTAATATCCCGACCAGAGTAGGATTCCAGGCCCCATTCACGAACATCACTATGGATCTTAAACCCTCGAAGATTCTCTTTGATCAGAATGTAATAATTGGCGGTAAAGAGAAAGACGTGGTATATGGTGATTTCCAGGTGGAAATGAACATGATAAACCACGCTTTCGCTGAACTCATGATGGAAGGTGACTCGAAGGGAAGAATCTTCACTTTCCCGATACCCACTTACAATCTGACAAAGGATTTCGAGTGGGATGATGAAAACCTGAAACCTATGTGGGAAATGACCGGAAAATACGGTGTTCCGTACTTCAGCAATTTTGTTAATTCAGATATGGACCCGGATGATGCCAGAAGCATGTGCTGCAGGCTGCGCCTTGATAACAGAGAGCTTCGAAGCAGAGGGGGTGGGTTGTTCGGTTCAAATCCCCTGACAGGTTCGATTGGTGTTGTTACGATAAACCTTCCCAAGATCGGGTATACATCAGCAGATGAAGAAGAATTCTATGATCGACTTTCATCAGTTATGGAAACTGCCAGAGAATCACTCGAGCTCAAGCGTGATCTAATCGAAAAACTCACGAATAAAGGTCTTTACCCATATACAAGTCATTATCTGCGCAGCATCAAACATGAACAGGGGCAATACTGGAGCAATCATTTCTCGACCATCGGTCTTATCGGCATGAACGAAAGCTGCATGAATTTCCTCGGGAAGAGTATCGCTACCAAAGAGGGACGATTATGGGCTCTTTCGATTCTTGAATTCATGAGAAATAAACTATCTGAGTTTCAGGAGGATACAGGCAACCTGTACAATCTTGAGGCATCCCCTGCGGAAGGGGCTTCCTACAGCCTGGCCAGAAAGGACATGAAGGAATTCCCGGACGCGTATTTCATGGGCAGTTCAGACCCTTATTACACTAACTCTGTTCACCTGCCCGTGACAGAACAGCTGGATGTCTACTCTCTACTCGAGCATCAGGATCCTCTACAGACAATGTTTACAGGGGGAACTGTTGTTCATATCTTTATAGGTGAAGCTATTACAGACTGGAAAATGGTCAGGAAGCTGGCAAAATCCATTGTAACGAAATTCCATCTGCCATATTTCAGCTTCACACCTACGTTTTCCATCTGTCCGGTTCATGGCTATATTGCGGGAGAACATTTTTTGTGTCCGTATCCGCATACCAAGGAGGAACTTGCTGAATTCGGAGAAATTGTAGACACGGATGAACAGTTGCCTGAAGGCAGCTACAATGAAGTTGATGAGAATACCTTTGAGGAACAGGGAAATCTGTTCCTCGACATCGGAAAGGTTCAAACAAATGCCTGAAGCCAATGGGAAAATCCGTATAAAGGCCATCAGAACAGAAGTATACTCAAGAATTGTGGGTTATTACAGACCTGTCCAGAACTGGAATCGCGGAAAAAGGGAGGAGTTTTCTCAGCGAGAGTACGTTACTCTTGAAAAATCGGAACAAAAGGTTACTAATTGATTCGATCCCTCACAGGGACCAGCCTGATTGAGTACCCTGGAAAGATAGCATCCATTATTTTCATAGGTGGATGTAATCTTCATTGTCCATTCTGCCACAA
The DNA here is from genome assembly GCA_030640155.1 of Candidatus Aegiribacteria sp. Lineage (GTDB taxonomy): Bacteria > Fermentibacterota > Fermentibacteria > Fermentibacterales > JCC-6 > Aegiribacteria. The sequence continues at coordinate 19,279 of DAOWJX010000154.1, forward strand.
TCCCGAACTGGTCAGACCAGACATGCTCGAAAACGAATTCGGTCTTTCACATGAAACGGTATTGAAGGAACTGTCTGAGCGAGAAGGCTTCATCGAAGCTGTTTGCATAACAGGCGGTGAACCGCTGATATACAGCCGTCTTTCCGAGTTGATCGAAAGTATCAGGAAACATACATCTCTTTCTGTAAAACTTGACACGAACGGAACCAGACCAAAAATACTTGAAAGCATTCTGGAGTATATCGATTACGTCGCCATGGACCTGAAAAGCTCTCCGGCTAAATATCTGAGAGCAACCGGTGAAAAAGCAGTTTTTGCCGATGTAAGCGTGTCAATTGATATAATAAAAACTCTACCGGAATATGAGTTCAGGACAACTATGGTTCCAGGTATTGTCGATGAAGCTGATGTGATAGAACTACTTAGAGAAATCGGTCCTGTAAAGAGATACGTACTCCAGGGTTTCCATTCATTTAAAACGCTATCTGCAGATTTCACAGGTATCCCCTCTTACCCGAAAGGTTATCTGGAGGATGTTGCGGAGAACATCAGGAATCTGGGATTCGCGCAGAGTGTCAGCATCAGGTTATAGACATAGGTCTAAGTTTAATCAGGATATCTGAATCTTCCCGATATCCCTTCATCGATGAAAGAAGTCCACGCAAAGATCCTTCAATCATTTCTGCAGGAAATTTCCCAACCTTCAAGGGTCTGCCATCAACAGTAATTTCAATTCTCCCCGGAGCGTAAAAACAATCCTCTTCCCTCCTGTCACCTCTCAGAATCGCTTCCGCCATGCGCCGGCAGTCCATTCCGCATCTGCCGCATTCCTTTTCAGTTTTCTGTGGCAGAAGATGAAAGGTGTTTCTGTATATAGCAGCATAATCCGTATCTGCGCTTTCAACGTGAAATGCTGCCAGCACAAGTGGATTCATGGAAGTTACTTCGCAGCCGCAATCTACAATCGGTACGATCAGCTCACTGTCAGCTGGAATGATAGCAAGATCGGGGGGCAATGATTCAAGCAAACCTTCAATGGATGACTCACCCGGGAATGTCGCTTCACTTTCACCGGACAGATTCGTGGATATCACACAGATTACTCTGTCAGATAAAGCTGCGCAGAATCTGGAGATGAATTCTCCCCTCACTGCAGGCTCTCCTTTTACTTTCAGACACTTCATGGAATCTCCCTCTCAGAAAACATGAACGGCACTTGCCTTGAAGGATATATACACATCCTGACCTTTTGTCAGATTCAGTTCCGATAAAGCGCTTCTGGTAACGGATGAGATCATTAACAGATTACCGCAATCCACAGAGATACTGAAAACCGAGCCTGTGCGTTCAACAGATGAGATTTTTCCTGCGAAATGATTCCGCTGACTTGTAACCGTAGTTTTCCTGGAAACAACTATTGCCTCCGGGGATACTGCCAGAAAGCCATGTCCACTCTTATTCGATGTATGCCTGACAAGATGTCCTTCAACGATGGCTCCATCTTCGCTGAATTCTGCCGGGAAAACATTCTTCATTCCAACAAATGATGCCATGAACGGAGTTTTCGGACTGTAAAAGATTTCATCTATCGTTCCTGTCTGTTCTATCCTGCCATCCCTCATGACAGCGCCATTTGTACCGAGAGACAGGGCGTCGGTGAAATCGTGGGTAGCCATGATGAACGTGATTCCGGTCCTTGAATGAAGATCTCTCAACCTGCGGAGCAGGTTTAATCTCAGACTCGGATCGAGTGAAGTAGTCGGTTCATCCAGTATCAGAACGGATGGTTCAATCACAAGGGCACGCGCAAGCGCGATGCGCTGCAGCTCACCACCGGAAAGAGTACCGGAATCTCGATCCCCGTACCCTTCCAGATCCACCATTTCAAGTGTCCTGAAAACCCTCCTGTTAATCTCATCCTTTGCGATTCCTCGTATTCGCAATCCCCATTCAACATTTGAAAATACACTCCCTCGAAACAGAACCGGTCTCTGGAAGACTGTGACCATTCTCCTGCGTGCCTGCAACCTCCCTTTGCCGTGGTGCGGGATAAATTTGTCAATGTACATTACGCTTCCGGACGAGGGGTTATCCAGAAGACCAGCTATTCTTAAGAGAGTAGTTTTCCCACAGCCTGTTGGGCCCATAAGAACAAAGAAGGCACCCCTGGAAACAGATAGATTCACATCACTGAGGATTTGCTGTCCGCTCTTCCTCTGAGAGATGTTTTCAAGTTCAAGTATCATCGCTTCCCGCTATGCTGAAGAGTGTTAACGGTAATGCTCACAATCATGGCAAGAGCCAGAAGGATGATACCCAGGGCGATAGAAGCGGCAATCTCTCCCTTTCCTACGCCAAGCGCAATTGCCGTTGTGAGAGTACGCGTATGGCCGGTGATATTACCACCGACTATGATTGCCACGCCTATCTCAGATACTGCCCTGCTGAATCCCATGAGAACCGCTGTTAATACCATATATCTGGACTCGGATAGAACCTTGAGGACCATCTGCAATTGTCCTGCTCCCAGAGATAATGCAGTATCAGAGATTTCTCTTCCCATACCGGAGAGAGCGGATAATGTCAGCCCGGTAATAATGGGAGCTATCAGGATAATCTCACCAAGTACGATTGCACCGGGAGTGAACAGCATTCCAAGGGTTCCAAGAGGACCAGCTCTGGAGATGAGCAGAAAAACCAGCATGCCCACTAATACAGTGGGCACGCTGAAAAGTGTCTGAATAATACTGACAAGAAATCTTTTCCCTCTGAATCGATTGAAATGTATCAGACAACCGACAGGAATAAAGACTATTGCTGCAAACACCGTGGCAGTAACTGATATCATCAGGGTCCGAAATGCGATTGAGAACACCACGGGATCTCCGGAGATAATCATATCAAGGGCGATACGGAAGGCTTCGAGCAACTGAGGCAATTAAATACCCTGCATATCTTTTCCGGCGCATGGAGTGAACAACTGTATGCCGTACTCATCAACACCGTAGTTTCCGATAAGCTCCTGCACGGTTTCCGAAGTAAGGAATTCCCTGAGATTTGCTGCCATCTCGGGATTCCTGGATGATGTGACTTCGAGTACTGAATAAACATTCAGAAGCATATCGCCCTGATTGACCACCGGTTCCAGGTCCAGGTCACTCTTGTAAGCGATGAAGGTTCCGATATCCGACAGCGTATATGCATCCATTTCGTTCGCCATTACCAGTGTAGGCCCCATTCCACTTCCACCCTCTACATACCAGTCACCCGATGCTCGCACATCATCGTAATCAAACCCTGCGGCGATCCAGATGGCTTTTTCTTTACCGTGCGTGCCGGAATCGTCACCCCTGGAAACGAAAACGGCCTCACCGCTACGCATTAATTTTGTGAAAGCATCTTCCGGTAACATTCCATACAGGTCTGCAGGGTCATCAGGTGGTCCCACAATAAGGAAATAGTTGTAAGCGAAAGGGACTCGCTCCAGACCGTATCCTTCCTCCACAAACTGTTCTTCCCTGGATCTGGAATGGACAGTTATAACATCAACATCCCCTCGGAGACCCCATTCAAGAGCTTTACCAGTTCCTGCGTAGAGCACATCGAGTTCTACGCCATATTCTTCCTCAAACATCGGCTCAAGGTAGCCCCACAGACCGGTATCGTACAGGCTGGTGGTTGTAGCTACTCTCAACCTGCCAGCTCGGGCGAGAGGAGGAACTGTATCATCCAGGGTATCCTCAACTATTTCTATTGCGTCATGCTCCTCAATACGTCCTTCTGATTGCTCGGATTGTCCACCACAAGCAACAGAAAGAACCGAGGCAATCAGTACTCCGCTGAAGATGTATCTTTTCATTATCATTCCTCTCCATTTAGTAAGACGTGGATTTGAAGTATTGAAAATATTTAAAGTCTTGAAAATTAATTTGAGCTTCTATAACTGTGAAATTGTAATATATCCGTTATGTCCATCCGACACAATGGGGTCGGACGTCACTTGCGGCACTTACCCGATTATTATCTCAAAAAAAACCATCAATTCTGTTCTCCGTGCTGTTTGCCCCTTGAAATCCTCTGCGAAAGTGCGTACACTAATAGTACTATGGGAAGACTTATACGACCTGATTGGGAAGGCGCCCTTCAGCATGTGATGGCTCGCGGGATTGATGGCAGAGCTGTATTTCATTCCACGAGGGATCGCTCAGACTTGCACCGGAGGCTGTCTCAACTCGTTACTGATACTGAAATTCGCATCTATGCATGGGTGATTATGCCAAATCATTTACATCTTCTTGTCCGCACAGGAAGTAAACCTATCAGTACATTCATGCACAGGTTACTTACCGGATATGCCATTTGTTACAATCGGAGAGAAGACAGAAAGGGTCATGTCTTCCAGGGAAGATTCAAGTCTATACTGGTACAGGAAGAGGAATATTTCCTGCAACTGGTCAAGTATATCCATCTCAACCCGCTAAAAGCCGGGATAGTAAATGATTACGAATCACTACTGTATTACGATTGGTCAGGTCATGCAAGTCTCTTGGGAGTGAAAAATACATCCTGGCAGGATGTGGATTTCGTACTTTCTAAATTCACTAATTCAAACAGCAAACCCAAACAGGAATACTTGAAATTCATTAAAGAAAAAATCAGTGATAAAGAGACCTTAAAGCTGATTTGGGGAAATTATTCACTCGGTAGAGCGGGGATCACCAATGTTTCATATGATGCTGCCGCTGACAAATGGAACAGATGCTGTAAAATCCTGGGATCAAGAGAATTTGCACTGGACGTCATGAAAAGGCTCAAAGGCTCCGGTTCGCGGCCTTGTCGGGAACGCCAGAATATACATGATGCAATTGAGATAGTTCTGGATTGGGCAACTGAGAAATGGGGTGTAACACTGGATTCTATCAGAGGAAATCAAAGAAATCCTGAACTCGCAAACGCTCGCGCTGTGATAACATGGATATTTTGGAAACAATTAGGGTTAAGTAAAACTGAATGTGCAAAACTCCTTCATACAAGCAGATCAGGAGCATCAAAAGCAATTGCCCGGGGTGCTCTACTCGCAAAGGATAGTACTTTTTCTAATGAATTGAATTTGCTAAGTGCCGCAAGTGACGTCCGACCCCACAAGGTATTCGATGACTTCGTTGGCCATCATGTTTGCAACGATACCTACCCTGGCGGATAGAGTGCCCCGCGAAAGGTCACTCTCCTGATCGCCCACAATTGTAAGATTCTCTCTCCTGTCCACTCTGATTATATCTGTTCTGCCATACCCGGCGAGTCCTGAACAAGAAACAACCGGTTTTCCAGGAAGCCCTGTCAGCCAGGTTTCAAGGAGCATCACTTTTGCTTCGATATTATCAAACGCTTCAACAAGCAGATCACACTCCGAATAGATGGAACAGGCATTCTGTACATCTATTATCCTGTTATGAATTTCTATTTTGGCTTCGGGATTTATCAGTTCCAGATTATGCTTTAGCGCTTCAACCTTGGGGTATCCGATCTGACCCCTGAAATAGAACTGTCTGTTGAGATTGTGGAGTTTAACGGAATCAAAATCGGCGATTACGAGCCTGCCGATCCCGGCACGTATCAGTGTTGCTGCTACATTCGATCCTATTCCGCCGGCTCCTGCTATACCAACTGACGATCTGTTGAGAAAAAACGTGAGACCGGGCGGGTTGTCTCGAAAAGCATTGGTTTCTTCCTCAATCATATTTAAATTCTA
>DAOWJX010000150.1 GCA_030640155.1 Candidatus Aegiribacteria sp.
ACAATTGAAACAGGTCTGAAAGCTGCGATTGCCGGAGGTGTAACTACCGTCGCCGCCATGCCGAATACAACTCCTCCTATTGATTCTCCTCGAATTATGTCGGATATGATCTCTACAGCTTCGAGTCTGAATCTTGCCCGGTGTATACCTGTTCCATGCGTTACCAGGGGTAGAGCTGGAGAAACACTCGTCGATTTTCATAAGTTGCGTGAAGCCGGAGCCACCGCATTCTCAGATGATGGCGCTCCGGTTCATGATTCCGGATTGCTGCTTCAGGCAATGGAAACTGTCTCTACGTTCAATGGCGTGATTATCGAGCATCCTGAGGTTATGGAGCTGTCAGGAGGTTCGATTAATCAGGGATTAATTGCCGGAGAGCTTGGTGTAAGGGGAATCCCCGAGTGTGCCGAGACAGTGGATGTTGCCAGATGTCTTGAAATCGCAAACAGTTGCGCGGGGCATCTCCATTTGACTCATCTGTCATCACCAAGGAGCATTGAACTTGTCAGGTCTGATTGTTTCCGGTCAGCAGAAGTTACTGTTGATGTTACACCACATCACCTGATTCTTGATGAAACCGCTGTTCTTGAGCATGAATCCATGGCAAAGATGAATCCACCACTCAGAAGCTGTGAAAGCCGCTCCGGACTGCTTGTCATGGTAAAGAATGGCATGGTGGACGCAATTGCTTCTGACCATGCTCCACACGCTATGGTCAGGAAGCGGAAATCACTGAAGGATGCAGCTTTCGGGATTATCGGACTGGAAACTCTCCTCCCTTTGACAATCGAGGCTCTTTATGCGGAATCCGGCATGCCTCTCCTTCAGATGCTCAGTCTTCTGACGAAAGGACCAGCTCGAATTCTGAGAATTCCGGAACCTGGACTTACAGTTGGGGATAAGGCGGATATGGTCCTTTTCAATCCCGATATTGAATACAGTCTTTACGAAACAGGTATATTTTCGAAATCGGAAAATACACCCTTTCTACATAGAATACTGAAAGGCAGAGTCGAAGCAGTCTGGGTGGGAAGGCTTGTCTACAGAGAGGGTCAGTTTGCATAAGATAGGAGCATGTACGACAATGAAGCATCGGCATAAAACCCACACAGATGGCTATAATACCCGCATATTGGCGTCAAATACTTCCAGTATTCTCCTCAAATCTCCGAGCATTCTATCTCAGCTGCGAGGCTCTTCTGCTCAATGCACATTATCGGACAAGCTCCCAGGGTACTCAGTTGCGTTCATTATGGTTTTCATACTGTTACTTGTGGTTTCATGTGCTTATTATAACACTTATTACAACGCCAGAAAGAGCTACAAAGAAGCTCTTGAGCTTGCGAAACAGTATCCTGACAATCCTGTATCTTCCGAGGAAGTACTGCTTGACGAAGCTATTGCGGGCGCAGCAAAGATTCTGGCTATCTATCCTGAAAGCAAATGGGTTGACGATGCTCAGCTTCTTCTCGGCAACGCGCTTCTACAGCTGGGCAGGCGAACGCTTACCGGAAGCGGTACATCTGATCTAACCGAAGCGATGATGGCATTTTCTTCGACAGCGATATTGACGGATGACCAGACAATTCGCGATAGAGCGTTTACGGGTATGGGTCTCGCAGCCATGGAACTTGGCAGATTGAATGATGCGATCGCTTCGTTCGAGAATGTTTCCCATGAAAATGACGAAATATACATTTCCTCAAGATTGTATCTGATGAACGCGCAGCTGATGAATAATCAGCCTGAACTGGTTCTTGTGGTTGCCGACAGTCTTGGAACACCGAGGGATGACAGCCTTTCAGCTGAAATAAAATTACTGATCGGCTGTGCCCTGATGGAGATCGGCCTTCCCGACAGCGGAGCTGTAATGGCTCTGACAGCAGGAGATATGTTCAGAAGAGGAAAAGGTTATTATAGAGCGCTCACCATTGCAGCGGAGGCTTATTTGCAGGCTGGTAAACCAGGGAAAGCAGTAGAGGTACTGACGCAGCTACTCTCAGGTTACAGGTCCGATCTGGAAACAGCGACTATTGCTCTTCTTGATGGGAAGGCCAGGGAACTGGCAGGAGATCCGGCTGGTGCAATGGCCTCTTACAGAAGTGCTGCCGATCTGGATAGTTATCGGGAATATGGTGCTGAAGCTCTGTACCTTCGAACAATACTGCTGGAGAAGGATGGAAGAATTGAAGACGCGCTTGATGATCTGGAGGAGCTTTCCGGCAGAAGTGGTGATTACCTCTGGCTTCGTCTTGCCGTAAATAGGCGAAACGATCTCGAACTGCTTCTGGATTATTCGGATGAACTTGGTAAATGCAGTGAAAGTGAACGCTGGTTATACCGCATAATGATTGCTGAGAAACGAATCGATCTGTATGGAAAGGATGATTCAGAAGCATTGAATGAGATGATAACCCTTTCTGAAACCGCGCCTGATATGGAAAGAGCAATTGCTCTTGTGGCGCTTTCGGATATTATAACAGCTTCTGCGGATTCTTCGAGGATTCTGCTGCTGAAAGCCTATGCCCTGTGCGACAGGGGAGATCTTGCCACCACTATTGAAAACATATTGGACTTCGATCGGGGTGATGGATACCGTTTCCGACCCTCCGTTGTCCTGGAGCGTGCCTGGAATCTCCTTGAGGAGGAGAAATTCAATGAGGCATGGGAAGAATTGAATACAGCTCTCTCATCCGAATGGAGCAGAATGAAGAGACCTGAAATTCTCTGGGCTGCATACCTTGCTGCTGAAGGCGCGAGAATGGATGATAAAATTCTTGAGGGATACCTTACTGAACTTTCCAGCGAATATAGAAACACCGAAATAGGCATTGCCGCTTTGAACAGACTTGGAGGTGTCGAAGAAGGTGGGGAAGAAGAGTAGCGAAGTGGACAGAGATGTTGTTGTTACCTCAAATGAAGAGTTCCTTCCAGGTATCTTCAGAATGTGTCTGGAAACCGGAGAGGTATTTTGCGCGAATTCAGAACCCGGACAGTTTATTCAGGTTGAGGTTTCTCCCGGTCCATTTCCGGTGACAAGAAGACCGTTCACAATCAGCAGAACGTACAGTTCTTCAATTGAAATTGTTTTTGAAACTGTAGGTCGAGGAACCGCACTGCTTTCAGAGGTTGAAACAGGTTCAGCGGTAAGAGTTCTCGGGCCTCTCGGCTCCGGTTACGAACTGAATAATGGCGGCTGGCTTCTTGTCGGCGGTGGATTGGGCGCTGCTGGATTTCCCGGACTTGTTTCAGAAGTTGATTGCAGGCTTCTGCTGCTTGGCGCCTCTGCAAAAGATAAACTGCTGCCGGTACCGGGGATATCTTTCCTGAGCATTACTGAAGATGGATCGAGTGGCAGGAAAGGGCTGATAACCGATTTACTTGAATCAGTTCCCTGGGACTCTATCAGCAATATTGCCCTGTGCGGACCGGTTGCCATGATGAAAGCTGTTATTCATAAAATTCCGGTTGAATTCATTTCCGGTACGCAAATTTCAGCGGAAGCCAGGATGGGTTGCGGCTGGGGAGCATGTGAGGGTTGTTCAATCCCGAAAGCGGGCGGTGGGTACCTCAAATGCTGCAGCGACGGACCTGTATTTCCCGCTGATTCGATCGACTGGGAACGATGGGAGGGGATCCACCAGCATCACGGGGTCGTATCTTGAATTTTGGTGTTTTTCTTTCTATTGATTATTCTCAAGATTCTTTATAATCTTGCTGATAGTGCTGTAGTGCATTCCAGAATACTTGGCAATCTCCTGCTGGCTATAACCATATTTTATATGAGCAGTATAGATAGCTTTATTACGACCGACTTTATCTGAAGCACTGGTAAAAAGATCCTCAAGTGAAGGACGACTTAAGAATCTTTGGTTACGGGAAACTTCCGGAAGGTCCCGGTATTGATTACTTTCAACAAGAGATTCCACGAACTGCTTTCGGCCTAGAATCAATTGTCCCCTGGTTTTTTCAAAAGGGGATACAGCATCATCAAAATCATTCACAAACAAAATATACTCTCGCTCAGCTACAAACTTATCAAACCCGAAGTGAGAAAGAATCCAATTTGTACTCAGAAGATTGTCTTCTCGTTTGTAGAGACCAGCGGTCTGTCTGTAACTGCTCCAGGTATAGTCGCCCGGAGACTCGACAATACCGGAGCGAACAGGATTAAGTACGATATATCTGCACAACTCCAGAAGGTAGCTATCCTTCTCTACCACGATTGCTTTGAAGCGTCCCTGGAATAAATGCCCTGTACGATCATGCGAATAATTGAAATATTGAGCGTATGCACTGTTCAGCAGTTTCATTCCCGCTGACAAATTTCCATCAGATGTCTCAAGTAGTAAATGGTAGTGATTTGACATCAGGCAATACGCATGGCAAAGCCAGTTATGTCGGTTTATCGTCATAAGTAATCGAGCCAGAAATGCGGTTTTATCAGAGTCGTTCAAGAAAATGTTCTGTCGACCGGTACCACGAGCAGTCACGTGATACACAGCACCTGGATATTCTATTCGTAGTGATCTAGTCATAAGTAAAGTATAATAATAGTCATGCCAAAATTCAAGATACGACCCTCTAGATTATTTGTGATTTCAAATTTAATAAATTGACATCGCACAAACAAAACCCTTTACGGCAATGAGATTTTCCCTATAACTACGATTATGAATGGTTCAATGAATCAATCTTGTCATAGGACTCCAGGATAACTTATGTTCTTCCGGCTGATTCGATCGACTGGGAACGATGGGAGGGGATTCATTGATGAATAAAGCGTGTTCATGGACTTTCTGGAACAGAGAATTCGATTCCCCCATCCTTCTTGCATCCGGTACGGCGGGATTTGGACTTGAGCTGTTGGAACAGGGTTTTCTTGATGGAGCGGCTGCAGTCATATCCAAGGCGACAACCCTGAAGCCCCGTGAAGGCAACCAGCCACCAAG